>CAJUOR010000035.1:16930-17401 GCA_910588165.1 uncultured Thomasclavelia sp. | reverse complement strand
GCCATCTGCTTTCAGTTGTTTGATTAAATTCTCTTCTAATATCTTTTCACTTTCATATCCCAAATTCGACATATAAACAGCCTCCTTAATTCAAAACATTTGAGATTTATTATTCTTTCTTTATCCCTATTGCAGGTGTAATCTAAAACACCATCAACATCCCACTATATATCCTACATACTTTAATTAAAACTTCCAAAGATACATAATCATTTCTAAAATATTCTTTCCAAGTATTTATGCTAACACTTCCCTTTTTACAACCGCCCTTTTCTTCAAGGCTTTTATCAATCAATACCTAAGTTATCTTGTTCATTGCATATCTGTTCTTGCTTATTTCTATTATATCGTGTATTTTGATGAAATGAAATACAATTTACTGCTATATAAAAATATTTCTACAATTATTGACAAACTAAAAGCACTATAACATTTAAAATATATTTATGTTTTAGTCTTTAAAACCTCATC
>CAJUOR010000035.1:0-16920 GCA_910588165.1 uncultured Thomasclavelia sp. | reverse complement strand
AGTTATGAAGAGAAAATCACTATAATCACTATTTCATTCCGTACTTTTTTCATACAATTTATCACCTAAGTCCATTCTGATGTGTTTTCTTCTTTCACTATTTAGCTATAGTTATCCTAATCATTTCACTTTGCCCTATAATGTACTTCAAATGCTCAGATTGTAACGACATTCTCTAAGTGCTTTAACCTTAAGTCAATTAAGGAAATGCATTCCATTATACTAAAACTCTCATATACTTTTCTATCTCCTCACTAAAAAAGCTTATTATAATGAGTTAATTTACTCTATAATAAGCCCGATTATACTGTTGTATTTACTTTATATATAGAATTTCCAAAGAAAATCAGCATTAAATTACGACCACATCTTATAATCTGTTACGCTCCTCTACTAGTCTACACCAATTGTCATTATCAATGGGTGTTCTGTGATAAGCTAGCAATCTTTGAACTTTCAGAACGGACAAAAACCAAGATAACTCACTCATACAATACATCGTATAACATAAGTAATATATAGTTAAACTTATTATATAGACTTAAGCTCCATCTGAGTAAAAACGTACTGTCCACCATTGGTTGCTACTAGAACGTTTCCAGTTTTCACAAATCCCGCACGTTCGTACACCTTGATAGCCCTTTGATTGAAAGAGGCAACATCTAAATGAATGCTTTCAAATGAATAACGTTTCTTCACGAAGTAAAGTATCTCCTCCAAAAAATCTCTACCCTTTCCATGTCCCGTCAAGTCAGGTCGTAAACCAAGTCCAAGCTCAATAAACGATTCTTCTTGCTCTATGCAGAAAAAGCCAATTAGAACATCGTTATCAAACACCGAAAAATAGCGATTTCCCCTCAAATTTGGACACATGATTTCCTCATAATCCTCTGGGTCAGCCGTCATATCATAAAAGGCGTACTCACCGTCATATTTCCAACTATTAGCAATCTCTTCTGCCTCAGGTTGTTTCATTTTTCCAATCCTCATCATTTACATTTCTCCTTAAACTATCGGCATAATGTTTCTACAACTATAACTCACAAATGCAAAAAAGCCCACCGATTTCTTGGCGGGCCTTTGGATTAACAAATAGTTTCGGGACCCACATATCCGTCACTATCTAATTTTCTTACTTGTTTTTCATATGTGGGAACAAAATGACCTCACGGATACTTTCTTGACCAGTCATCAACATAACCAATCTGTCGATTCCCATACCCATACCACCAGCTGGAGGCATACCGTATTCCAAAGCTTCTACGAAATCCATATCCATTTCATTTGCTTCATCATTACCTAATTCTTTTTCCTTCAACTGATTTTCAAATCTTTCGTACTGATCAATTGGGTCATTTAACTCAGTGAAAGCATTAGCGTACTCGTTACCGCAAATAAATAACTCAAAGCGTTGTGTGAAACGTGGATCTTCCTCGCTTTTCTTAGCCAATGGGCTAATTTCAACCGGATGACCGTATACAAATGTAGGTTCTACAATCGTTTCTTCAACATACTTTTCAAAGAACGCATTGACAATATGACCATATGCAAAATGATCTTCAACCTCAATCCCGTGTTCCAAAGCTGCTTTTTTCGCATCTTCAAAACTCATATCGGCATTAAAATCAATTCCGGTTTTTTCTCTAATTGCATCTGTCATTTTTAAACGACGGAAACCGGGAGCTAATGAGAAAGAATGACCTTTGTACTCTACATCATAAGTACCTAAAACAGTCATAGCCACATTAGAAATAATTCCTTCAGTCAAATCCATCATGCCCTCTAAATCACTATAAGCCTTATAGACTTCAATCGTTGTAAATTCAGGATTATGAGTTCTATCCATACCTTCGTTACGGAACAAACGCCCGATTTCGTAAACAGCGTCCATTCCCCCAACTAACAATCTTTTCAATGATAACTCAGTTGCGATACGTAAATAGAAGTTCATATCCAAAGCATTGTGATGTGTAACAAACGGACGAGCAGCTGCACCACCTAAAATTGGATTTAAAACCGGTGTTTCAACTTCTGTGTAACCTAAGTTATCTAAATAATGCTGAATAGCACGAATAACCTTTGGTCTAGTAAAAGCCACTTTCTTAGCTTCTTCATTCATGATTAAGTCAACATAGCGACGTCTATATCTTTCTTCTGTATCACTTAAACCATGGAATTTTTCAGGTAAAGGACGTAAAGCCTTAGTTAAATGCTCATAGTGACTAGCTTTAACAGAAAGCTCACCTGTATTAGTAATAAAAACAGTTCCTTCAATCCCAACAATATCACCGATATCAGCCTTTTTAAATAATTGATAATTTTCCTCACCAACATTATCTTGACGCATATAAATTTGGATTTGACCTTCTTTATCTTGAATATGCATAAAGCCGGCTTTACCTTTAGCACGCTTTGTCATAATACGTCCTGCAACAGTAACAGGGATATTCATTTCCTCTAATTGTTCATGCGTATAATTTGCATACTTTGCTTTTAACGTTTGAGAATGATCGCTCACTTCAAAACGGTGCCCAAATGGATCTACGCCCATTTCTTTTAAGGCTTGGGCTTTTTCACGGCGCACTAATTCTTGTTCTGTAAATTCTCTTTCCATCTTCAATCTCCTTCTTCTAATATTCAACTTTTATCTATTTTCAACCAATAAAAAACTCTCATCCATCTAGGGACGAGAGGTTCGCGGTACCACCCTGGTTCATTTCCTAATCACTTAGAAAATCTCATCAAGTACGAGGGATAAATCCCCTATATACTCTAGCTTTTAACGCAAGCTTACGTCATTAAATCCCCATCACCGGCTTATAATGAAGCTCCAAGGCTTTTTTCACAAGGCTGTTATTTATTTCTTCACACCAACCGAAACTCTCTTGAAACACGTTTCCTTGCTACTCATCTTTTCATCGCTTTTTTGATTGACGTCTGTATTATAACGACATCTAGGATAGACTGTCAAGCTATCATCGGTATTTTTTTACATTTTAAGCTACTTTTTACAGCTTCGATATAGCTTTCATCAATAGATATATCTATGGCTTACCTTTCCATTTATTTAAAATTTCTGTATCGCTGTTTTCCAGATACAACAAATAATCCGATAATACAGCCTCTAATTCTTGATAAGTATTCAGTTTAGTCAAAATATTTTTGACATAACTTGCAGATTTTAAACCTTTCATATACCATGGTGCATGCCCTCGCATTTGGCTCATGGCAACTTTCTCAGGTTCAATGGCCATTAGTCGTTTAGCATGATTCAAACATTGTTCAACCTTCTCTTTTGCGGTAGGCTCCGGTAAAAGCACGCCTTCTTCTACGTAGCTTACCATCTGTTTAATCACCCATGGATTACCTAAAGCCGCACGCCCAACCATCACCGCATCTACTCCTGTTTCATCTAACATACGTAATGCGTCTTGAGGCGTTTTCACATCACCATTACCGATAACCGGAATATTTACAGCTTGCTTAACTTCACGAATAATTTGCCAATCAGCTTTACCTTCATACATCTGAGCTCGTGTTCTGCCATGAATAGCAATTGCACTCGCTCCGGCTTTTTCAATCAATTTAGCTACCTCAACCGCATTGATATGCTCACTATCAAACCCAGCTCGAATTTTAACTGTTACAGGTTTAGAAACATTGTCGACAACGCCCTTAACAATATCATAAATCTTTTCAGGATATAACATCAGTTTACTTCCCGCATCAGCCTTTAAAACCTTATTAACGGGGCATCCCATATTGATGTCAATCATATCGCAGTTGGTCGTTTCATCAATAAACTTTGCGGCTGCCACAATAGAATCTCTATCTCCGCCAAACACTTGCATACTCATCGGATGCTCGTTTTCATCTACTTTTAGCATACCCAATGTTTTCTCATTTTTAAAGCATATCGCTTTATCACTAACCATCTCAGAATAAACCAATCCGGCACCGAATTCCTTAATAATGGTACGAAAAGCTTTATTGGTAATCCCCGCCATTGGTGCCATTACAATACGGTTAGGTATTTCTACATTTCCTATCTTAAACATGTCATCCCTCCATGTATCATTCAATTACGCCTAGCATTATACCATATCATTTCAAAAATAACAGTTAAATAACGGCTTTTCCTGTATTTTTTCTAAACATAAATCAACCTCAACATTTTCATAAATCCCATTCTCCAAACAAAACATCACGACAACATCTTGTCGTATATGACATGACAAATGATAGCCAACCGCATGAAGATAATCTGAAAAATCTTCTTTTGATAGTTTTAGACACAGACCAATACAAATGGCTAAGCGTTTAGTTGGGATATAGTTATCCTGATGGTAGATATTATAAATACTTTTACGGTCTTGCAGTTGACTTGACAGCTGTCTTTTAGTTAAACCTTGGCGTTTTAAATAGTCGTTAATCGTCTTGTAGAAGGGTTGAATACAATTATTTTCACAATACTGTAACACATCTTCACTGACAATCGGACAAAAATGAGCTTGAAAGTATAAATTTAATTGCCAAAACATTTTCTGCAATTTTTGAGTATTGTCCATTTTTTATAGACCTCCTTTTACCTTTAATATGTCATAATATAAATGAAAGGAGGCATCTTATGACCAATAAAACCATTGCGGGCATCTTTTTAATTGATATTCGTCTGCTCTCCTCATCTCATTATCTATCCCAAATTAACCATACTCTTTTCAGCTTCTATCAGAAGTTTCCGGAAGCCTATCTAACTATCTCTATATTTGGTGAAGATATAACAATGTGGAAACATTTTGAAAAAGTCAATAAAATCCCAATTTTAGAACCGATGCCTTCCTTTTCAAAAACAAAATTATTCGACTCGGTAATTCAAATTTTAAATCGACTAGATCCATTATTTGAAATCTATGATATTACTAAAACCTTTTGCTGCATCGCCTCTCTATCAAAAGATACGAGTTCCACCCAATATTCGCTTAACGACTTTCTTGAAGTCATTGAACAACGACAAAAGAAAGGCTGGCAAATATCCTTTATTCCGCATAAATAAACCTATGCTTTTCCATAATTTGAAACTCCTTTTAAACGGTTGCTTTTTAAACACAAAATCGCTAAAATAAAGATAATAAAAGGAGGCATTGCCAATGTTAAAAATCGGCTATATCGGTAATGGTAAAAGTACCAATCGTTACCATGCCCCATTTGTACTACAACGCCCTGATAAAATTAAAATCATCAGTATTTATGACCGCCATGTCGCTACACCTAAATGGGAACACATTGATGGTGTCAAATATACTGATAATATTGAAGAAGTGATGGGAAATCCCGAAATTGATTTGATTGTCATCTGTACTTCTAATATGCACTATGAGTATGCGATGATGGCATTGGAACACCATAAACACGTCTTAGTGGAAAAACCTTTTACCAATACTTATGCTCAAGCTAAGGAAATCTTTGATAAAGCTCAAAGCCTAGGTCTGATTGCCCAATGTTATCAAAACCGTCGCTTTGATTCTGATTTCCTTACTGTTCAAAAGGTAATTGAAAGTGGTAAATTAGGTGATTTATTAGAAGTTGAAATGCACTTTGACTACTACCGACCTGAAATTCCGGAAAGCATTCAAAATGCAGAATATTACCAAAGTTATCTTTACGGACATGGGTGTCATACAATTGACCAAGTGATTTCATATTTCGGTATGCCTGATGATGTCAAATATGATGTCAGATGTCTATTAGGAAAAGGGCGTTTTAACGATTATTTTGATGTAGATATGTATTATGGCAACCTAAAGGTGTCTGTCAAATCAAGTTACTTTAGAGTAAAATCAAGACCTAGCTTTGTTGTCTACGGTAAAAAAGGCATGTTCACAAAAGAAAGCAAGGATAGACAAGAAGAACACCTCAAACTTTTCTATATGCCAACACACAAGGATTTCGGCATTGATTTACCGGAACACTATGGAACACTGATTTATATGGACGAGCATCAAGGTTACCATGAAGAAAAAATTCCAAGTGTCAAGGGAGACTACGGTCGCATTTATGATGGTATGTATGAAGCCATTGTCAATGGAAAGCCTAAGATTGTCAAAGATGAAGAAACTTTACGCCTAATGGAAATTCTTGAAAACGGTGTTAAAAAAGCTTATGAATAAAGGAGAAAACAATATGATTAAAGCAGTTATTTTCGATATGGATGGATTAATGATTGATAGCGAACGTGTGACGTTTGAAGGCTATCAACACGAAATGGCAAAAATGAATTTAACCATTTCCCGTGATTTCTATATTCGTCTTTTAGGACAGCCTATCAAGGGCATCTATCAACGCTTCTATGATGAATACGGTTCTGATTTTCCGATTGATGATGTTATCAAAAGGGTTCACGCCTATATGGCAAACCGCTTTGAAACAGAAGGGGTTCCTTTAAAAGATGGTTTAATCACCTTGTTGCAATATCTCAAAGACCACAACTATAAAACCATTGTTGCCACTTCAAGCAACCGTAATCGTGTAGATACTATTCTTGAAAGTGCTAAACTTACTCAATATTTTGATGATTCTATTTGCGGTGATGAAGTAACCAAAGGCAAGCCTAATCCTGAAGTATTTTTGAAATCATGTGAAAAACTTAGTGTAAGAACTGATGAGGCTATTGTCTTAGAAGATTCGGAAGCCGGTATCCAAGCTGCTCACAGTGCTCAAATTCAAGTTCTATGTATCCCTGATATGAAATACCCCGAAGACCCTTATGCCCAAATGACAACTAAAATTATACAATCGCTTAATGATGTGATTGACTTTCTAAAAGATGCCTAATATGGCATCTTTTCTTCAGCCTAAACCATTATAATCTTATATTCTTTTTCGGCACAAAAGATATTGGCTTTATTTAATTTATGATACGATATAAATACAACACAATGAAGCAACAAAGAGAATATTTATGAAGCAATATTTAGTTATCGGCATAGATGGAACGTCAATAAAATATATCCTTATGAATCAAGAAGCAACTATTATTTCGCAAAATGAAACGCCGACCTCTTATATAAACAAAATATATTTTTTAAGACACTCGACAGCAGTATCACACCTGTCAAAAAAACACCCTCATATGTTGGCAAAGGCATTATTTTAAATCACGAATTACGACAAGGGACACATGGTACAGATGACGAGTTATCAAGCCTAACCTCATACTTCACACAGCACCACTGTATCAAGAAACGATGGACAAGTTTGAATAGTTATGGTGTTTTAACAATCCCATACGCAAAACTAAAACAACTGCCTGAAAAAGAAGTTACCGGTCGCAGTTTCTTTCAAGCCTTAGAAAACAATGATGAAGATGCTAAACAAGTCTTTAAAAAACTTTATCCACACCTTAACTTCCGGTATTTATCACTATTCAAGCAATCTTAGATATTGATAAAGTTTGTATTGGTGGTGGTATCGGTGTCCAAGATAGCTTAATTGAAGCTACCCATGAATATGTCAAAGACTATTTCACCACAACCGGCAGTCGTTGCGCTGTCAGAGAGTCACTTATTGACAGATATCGCTTCAAAAATGAAGCTAATCTGATAGGTGCTTTAAAACACTTTCTAATTCAACATAATATTTAATAAAAAGATAGCGTTTTCACCCGTTTTGTGTTACCATAAATTTATCAATATACAAGGAGGATTTTTATGAATCAGTATTTAGTCATTGACGTTGGTGGAAGTGCCATTAAATATGCTATCATGGATGAAGAAGCCAACATATTAAATCAAGGTGATATCCCTACACCTCATGACGATTTAGAAGGTTTCCTAAAAGCCTTAGATAGCATTGTGCTACCTGTCAAAAATGAAGTCAAAGGAATTGCCATAAGTATGCCGGGACGAATTGACAACAAAAAAGGCTTTGCTTATACCGGAGGTGCTTTAAGGTATATCCTCAATACACCGATTGGTGATATTTTAAACGAAAGATATGCTTTACCGATTGCCGTTGAAAATGATGGTAAATGTGCTGCTTTAGCAGAAGCGTGGCAAGGTAATTTAAGTGATGTCAATAGCGGTGTTGTCGTTATTTTAGGTACAGGTATCGGTGGCGGTATCGTTCTTGACCAACAAGTGTGGCGAGGCTTTAACGGAGCAGCCGGTGAATTGTCTGCCGTTCCCGGTGATTTCGCCAACTTAGATAACTCAAGAAAAAGCTGGGCTGCTATAAATGGTGTTCCCGGTTTAATCGGACCTTACGCTTCATTAAAAAATGTACCATTACAAGATATGAATGGTAAGATTTTCTTTAAAGATTTATTGGCAGGCGATGAAGAAGCTCAACAAGTCTTTAAAAATTACATCAAATCCATGACTGCCGGTATTATCAATATCCAGGCTGTTTTAGATGTGGAAAGAATTTGCATTGGTGGTGGTATTAGCGCTCAAGATATTTTAATCGACTCTATTCGTGAAGGAGTTCAAGCTTACTTTAAAGCTGCTGCAGGTAGAACACCGCTTATCGAACCTCAAATCGATCGTTGTAAATTCAAAAATGATGCGAATTTAATCGGAGCTTTAAAAAATTTTTTCAATCAACAATAAAAAACAAGGGTTGTTTCTCTCAATTAAGAAACAGCCCTTTTTCATTTTATCTAAATTCTTTTCTATTTTTCTCAATTTTATAATGCGAAATCCCCATCTACAAAAATAGCAATTTCCTTTCCGTCTTTGGTATAACCGATAATTTTCGTATCCGCTGTTCCAATCATAAAATCAATATGGATAACAGAATCATTCACGTGCTTTTTTTCCCAACTTTTCTTATCCACGGCATCTGCACCAACAGCATGAGGAAAGCCTCGCCCTAGCGCTAAATGGCATGAAGCATTTTCATCAATCAGTGTATTATAGTAAACATAACCTGATAAAGAAATAGGTGAGTGATAAGGAACAAACGCTACTTCGCCTAAATAATGCGCTCCTTCGTCAGTTTCAATTGTTGCCTTTAATAAATCTTCGCCAATCTCTGCCTTGCAATCAGTCACTCTTCCGTCCTTAAACGTAACTTCAAAATGATCAATGATCTTTCCGCCAATCAACAATGGACGAGCAGATACAACTTTCCCATTCGTGCGCCATTTATCAGGCGTAGTGCAAATCTCCTCAGTTGGAATATTACAAACATTATCCGGTCTTCCTTCCGGCTTTTCATAACGACGTCCAAAGCTGCAATCTTCATGTAAACCAATTTCAATGTCTGTCCCATTAGAAGACGAGATATGCAAACGATCAAGATGTAAATCTGTTAATTTCTGTTGCAATTCCCCTTTGCGAACACGATTTTGATGCCATGTTTCAACAGGATCGTGTTGTTCATCTACATAGACTAATTTTAAAATCTGTTCCCAAAACTTATCTAACACAATAGCTTTATCCACATTTGGCATAACAGCTTCTGCCCATGGCTGATTTGGTACAGCCGCAATACACCATTGAATACCGTCGCTGGCAATTTTTGAACGAATAATATTTCTCTTATCATTTGTATGCGTTTGAATAGCATGAGCCTGCTCCCCATTCAAATCGTCCATCAAAAGCGGATTTGGTGAAGCAAACAAAAGTGAACAAGCGCCTTCATCTAAATAGTGACTTAAACTCTGTTTTTCCCATTCTTGAACAGCTGCAACTTCACTTGCCTCCATGTTTAACGCATTGAATTTAGATAATGAGGCATCTGTATAATGCACTACAACTTCCCCTGCTTTCTGTTGATAAGCCGCTTTAGTTACCATCCGCGCAAAATCATACGTTTCAACAGGCGCTTCAATAATCACTTTCTGTCCCGGCTGAACATCTAAACCCACTTTCACTAATAAATAAGCATACTTTTCCAATAATTCCCTTTTCATCTGTTTTCCTCCTTCACTATTGATTTTTATGCGAACAAGCATAAACTTGTTGTCCGTTCATGTAAGTTTCCTTAACTTCAATCTTCCCTAAATCCATTGGGTTAACCTCAAATGGATTTCCGGTCAAGATGACAAAATCAGCTGCCTTCCCTACTTCAATTGAACCCTTTTCTTTTTCTTCTAAAGAAGCATAAGCTCCTTTTAACGTAAATAAATTCAATGCTTCTTCCACACCCAATGCCTCACTTGCCACAAAAGGACCTATTCCGTGCAATGTTTTTCTTGTGACCGCACATTGAATACCTTGCATCACATTAGGCAATTCAACCGGACAATCTGAACCACCGGAAGCTTCAATTTGATACAAAGTCTTAAAGGCATATGTCTTTTGAGCTTTTTCATAACCCAAGCGTTTTTCAACCATCGTAATATCATAATCCAAAAAGATAGGTTGAATATAGGCATGAAGATGCAAATCTTCAAAAGCTTGCAACAACTCTTCATCTGTAATTTGACAATGCACAATACCATGACGTAAGTTATTTGGTTGATTAGCTAAAACCTTACGATAGCTCTCTACAACCATTTTCATCATACCATCACCGATACAATGCACAGCTACCGGCATATTGTGTTGGTGAGCATAACTAATCAATTCATCTAGCTGACTTTGACTGAAACAAGAAATACCTTGAGCTTTTTCATCATCGGCATAAGGGTAAGAAAGAAAAGCTGTCCTTGCACCTAATGACCCATCACCTAATAATTTCAATGGTCCATTCTTATACAGATTTGTCTTTAGCTGATGATAACCATTTTCCACAAAATCAGATAGTAAGGCCATCGTCGGTAATTGGCATTGTTGATTAACTTTAACACTTAATCGACCTTCTTTTTCCAATGCCCTATAAGCCTCTATCACATCTCTAAAATCCACATTAAAGTTAGTGAAATCATCTGTTTGACATGAAGTAATCCCATAGCTATTTAATTTTTCACAAGCACTTTGAATCATTCGCTTTAAATCAGCTACACTCACCTTGCTGATAGGATTATAAATTAAAGACATCGCATTTTCCCTAAAAATACCTAGAGGTTCTCCCATTTCATCAACATCAAAATGTCCGCCTTCAACTTGAGAAGTAGTCTTATCTATTCCCAATATTTCTAATGCTTTACTATTGACTACACATACATGACCACAAGCACGGGTTAAAACCAAAGGAATATCCAAACTCACCTCATCTAAATCATAGCGATTCAAAAAACGCTGAGTATCACTGAAATAATCGTTATTCCAGCCTCGTCCTCTTAAAAAAACACCACTTGACCAATTCTTTTCTTGAATATAAGCTTTTACAGCTTCTTTCAAATGCGCCATACTGTCAGTGCACTTGGCAAGGTTAATCATCTCTAACGTATGACCATACCCAAGCAAATGCATATGGCTATCATTGAAACCGCAGGTAACAAACTGCCCTTGTAAATCAATTACTTCATCTGCCTTTCTAAGTGCTTCATCACTTTTACCGACATAGCTGAATTTAGTGTCATCAACCACAAACGCTTCACAAAAACCATGTGTAATGGTATAAATTTTCCCATTGATATAAGCTGTTTTCATATTGTCCCTCCTCTACAAAAAAAGAGCCTATAAGGCTCAATCTACTAACATTTTCACAAAATTAAGCTGTTCCTTGCGACATTCATAGCCCCAAGCTTCATAAAATTTATGTGCAATCTCACGATTAACTCCCGCATTGAGCTGAACACCGCTAATTCCACAATCATTTGCCCAATCTTCAGCCATCAGTAACAATAAGCCGCCAATCCCATTGCGTTGGTATTCCTTTAAAACCGCTATTCCCAAAATAGTAATCAAAGGCGGTGCGTATAATAAATCATATTTACTGGCATGGACATAACCGACAACTCGCTTATCAGATTCATAGACATAAATTTGTTGATTAGGGTCTTGTAATATTTTAAGCAATTGCTTCTCCACAACCTCAAATGGCACATTATAGTTTAATTCTTCTTGATTGATTTGCCAAATATCATGGCAATCATTGATCTGACATAATCTTAGCATAAATAAGTCTCCTTTTTGAAAAACACTCTTATTTTTCTTGTGCATTATAACACTTTATTTTTAGGCATGCAAGCATTTTACAAAACCTTTTTGTGAACGCTTCCACGCTATATCAAAGTATGGCTGTTTTTTGATTTATTTTCTTCGTATTTTCCTATCAGAAAACTAGTTCATAGGCCTGGTCGTTTCCTAGCTCTTATCATGAGAAAAACAATAACTGAAAAGGGATACTCATATCGAGTACCCCTTTGATTTGGCATTTGCTTTTTTATTTGCAAGTTAAACCTGCGTTAGTTAATTCTTTCACGATGTCATCTTTAGTGCCTTCAAAGTCTACATCTTTAAAAAATTCAGGTTTAGCAGATACATCAAAAGAAACGTTAACTGCTACAGATGATCCTTCTACTGCAAAAGATACTTCTGCACCTTCACCGAATTGAGAAACAAAAGTCTCTTTTTGAGCTTCTAATAATGGTAATGTTTGTTTAGCAAGATCTTCACTACCTGCATCTACAAGTACTTTGATAACTAATTTCTTTAAGTCATCACCTTCAAAGTCCAATGTAGCTTCCATGTTTTCTCCGTCTACAACACCTTTACATACAGTTGTAGATTTTTCAGGTGCTGCATCCTTGTTTCCACCGCAACCTACAAGCATCAATAAAGCTAATACACTCGTTAATAATTTTTTCATCTGAACACATCCTCCTTAGCTATATTATACTAAACTTTTCACAAAAAACAAGTTAATTGTACGTTGTTTTTCACAAATTTTAACCAATTTTTCCATTTATCAATCCCTCTGATTTTCCTTATTAAAAAGCTAAAATTATCTTGATTTTTTTATTCAAGTGCTTATAATAAAATTGCATATAAAAAGGGGTTGGGTCATTATGGTATATGCTAAGACAAGTAAACAGTCAAGAGTGCGAAAGGACACGATTTCACTTATTTGTGTCATCATTGCTTCCTTTGTCATGGCGCTCAATATCAAATCATTTGTCAGAGCCGGCAATCTGTTTCCGGGTGGTTTTACAGGGTTGACTGTTTTAATTCAACGGGTTTGCCACGACTTCTTTGATTACAATATTTCTTATACTTTAGTTAACGTAGGTTTGAATGCTTTACCTGCTTACATCAGTTACAAGACAATCGGTAAACGTTTCACAGTCTTTTCATTAGCGATGATTTTTTTATCCAGTACATTTGTCGATATTTTACCTAACATCAATATTACCTCAGATCGTCTTTTAGTTGCCGTATTTGGCGGTATTGTTAACGGAACAGCCATTGGTATCGCCTTACATGGACGTGCTTCTAGTGGCGGAACGGATTTTATTGCTGTCTATCTATCTAACCACTTCAATATATCTTCATGGAATATTGTCTTAGGCTTAAATTCTTGTATGCTATGTGTCGCCGGTATCTTATTTGGCTGGGAGGCCGCCCTATATTCTATTATTTTCCAATTTGTTTCAACCCAAGTTATCAACTTTGTCCACCAAAATTATGCCCGAGCAACATTACATATTATTACAGCTTATCCCGAAAATCTTGAAAAAGCCTTATTGAGTTATACCCACCATGGTATTACCAGATTTGAAGGTACCGGCTGTTATAAAGAAGAACCACGGACTTTGCTCTATACAGTTGTAGCTAAAGACGAAGTGAAAGAAGTCGTTCGTTTTATTAAACAATATGATCCCGGCGCTTTTATCAATGTCACTAAATCTGAAACAATTTACGGTCGTTTCTATCGTGATCCATTAGATTAAATAAACTCAAAGATGACATCTTTAGACCTTTCAAGATGGACATCTTTTTATTTTAAATATACTACCATTATTTTTGATAATTTTATTCTAATTCAAAACATGGCTACTCTAATAGCAATGTCATATATATATTGTTTTTGTAGATAAATATACTATTCACATTCTATTTTTCCAAACCATTTGGAAACATGGAAATCCGGTTTTTCTTCCTTAATTTCACTCCAACTTAAAAAATGAGGCTTGACGCACTTATCTCCACATTTATAGAAATTCGCTTGCCAACTAGAAGCTATCTCTCCATAATATTTCACAATAAAATCAACTGGAATGATCAGAGTTAGTCCCCAACCATGTTCATTTTTAAAAATATAAGGGTGAAAATCGAAGTCTAATCTCTGCCGATCTTTTCTATCCTTACCATATCCCACTAGCATAGCCCCATTGGCATTCATTTCAAAATTGATGTAATTCTCATTTTGACTTGGGTTAAAATTGATGAAACACTCTAAACAGCTATCCTCATAGACAGGATCTTGGTCGTTTTTATAGACTGCTTTAGGATTTTTTTCCGCTACAAACATATTCACATAGACCGCATCGTTTTCGACATAAGCTAACTTAACCCATGTTTGAGGTGTATAAATTGTCCCCCACAAAGCATGACTGATTGGCATAGCTTCAATTTCGTCCCACCAAATAGGTAATGTCGTCTTTTTGACTATCATATCCAAATCCCCCGTTTCTTAAAACTATTCTATCATACTTTTTCTTTTCTCAAAAGCATTTTTCTTAACTCAAAATTATTGTATAATAGGACATAAAATAAAGGAGGATTTATATGTCTGCTATTCAAGAATATCATCAAATACTGTATCCGCATATTCCCGAATTTCTTATGCCATATCTTGATTGCCCTTGCCTAACAAGACTAAAAGGCATCGGTTTATTTTGTGGCATAGACTATTCCGCATCATTTCACCCTAGTCTTTTTTATTCACGATTTGAGCATAGTTTAGGTGTCGCTTTAATCACTTGGCGTTTGACACAGCATAAACTTGCTACCCTTGCAGCTTTATTCCACGATATTTCTACCCCGGTCTTTTCCCATGTAATTGATTTCAAGAATAAGGATTATCTAAATCAAGAATCAACAGAGAGAGCAAATGCTTCTATGATTCTAGCTGATACGCAACTTATCACATTATTAAAAAATGATCAGATTGATCCTAGCCACATCTTATATGATCACATCTATCCTATTGCCAATCAACAAACACCCCATATTTGTGCTGATCGCTTAGAATATATGTTTGCTACCGGTCTATTTTTAACTCATAGCTTTAACTTAGAAACAATCACAAAATGTATCAATGATTTAGCTATCACCTTCAACGAAGACGGTCTTGAAGAACCAAGTTTTCAACATATTGAAATAGCTCAAATGTTCTTTGAATGTTCGCTTGTCGTTTCCCAATTATTTTTAGATTATAAAAACTTACTAAATTTCTGATTATCTTTTCACAAGTTGGTAAATGCCGATATATCCCGTATTTTAGGGCTTTATCGGTATTTTCTTTTTGGAAGATACCTTGCATAAGCTGGCATTTACCAGCATGAAAATGCAACCAAAAGTAGTAAATGAGTAGTAAATATAAGCTCCGATATTAACAAGCCAGTCTTTCCAGTTCCGCTTTTGCAGATTGGAATGTACCATGTGCATAATAGCCAAGTGTCATGGTTATGTTAGCGTGTCCCATGAGATATTGCAGGGTATTTGGGTTCATTCCCTTGTTTGCCATATTCGTACAATAGGTATGTCGGAATGAATGTGGTGTGATGTTCGGTAACTTGTCTTTGTGATACTTGTTATACTTCTTAATCAGTCCTCGTATCATACCCACATAGTTTCCAGCGACTTTAGGCAATCCCTCACGGTTTAGGAATAGGAAATTGCTGTAACCACCAACAACCAGCGGTTGAGCTTTTCCTCTGTTCTTTAGTATTCTTTGGAGTGCTTGATAAGCTCTTTCCGTCAATGGAATTTCTCGTTTTCCGTTCTTTGTTTTTGGAGTATCAATATAGTAGCCGATTTCGCTGTCTTTCAGTAACTGGTGGTCTATATTGAGTATTCTGTTCTGCATATCAATATGCGTTGTCAGTCCACAAAATTCAGAAATACGAAGTCCCGTTTCCAGCAGAAGCACAACCTCATCATAATACTTGCTGTAAATCTTATCCTTTTCCATAAAGGCAAGCAGGCGTTCTTCCTGCTCTGGTGTGAGGATAACTTTCGGCTCGGTATCATCTTCCAGAACATCACTCAACTTAAATTCAAACGGGTTCTTTCTGATACAGTCGTCTTGTATCGCCATATAAAATGACGCTTTCAAGGAACGCTTATAGTTGTCAATCGTTTTGTAGGCATATCCTTTTTCACTCATTCTGATAGCCCACTCTTTAGCGTCCGACTGTTTGACGGTATCAATCGCCCTCATACCCAATGGGTCATTTTTCAGAGCGTTCATAAGATACTGTCGTCCTTTTTCCGTAGCTCGCTTGATGTTCTTTCTTTGACTGTTCTTCTTGTCGTAGAGCTGGCAGACTGTCATTTTACCGCCTGCCGTGTCGATGCCGTCATCAAGGTCTTTTTTTATCTGTGCTTCTTTTTCCCTCAACGATATATCATCACGTTTTCCAGCAGGCGTTTTGTCTGTCGGTACAAGTTTCCAAGCATAAATAAACTGTGGCTTTCCGTATATATCGGTATATTTATAAACGTATCTTCCGTCTTTTCGCTGGCTCTCTCCATTACGCAAATTGCGATTTTTACTGTCTTTTCGTTTCACATTAGACATAGTGTAAAGCTCCTTTCCGTCATGGAATGAGCTGTGATACGCTATACTTTATTATACCATATCTACGGCTCGATGACATTAGATTTCGTCCAATGTATCTATGATTTTTTCAAATTGTTTTCGCTTTATCTGAATACGGTTGCCGTTCACGATAACCCAGCCAGCGTCAATATTTTCTTCGGCTAATTTACGCAATTTCTTTTCGCCAATGCGGAAGTATTTGGACGCTTCTTCAATCGTCAGCGTATATTTTTCCCAGATAGGCACATCAGTATTGTTCATAAT
>CAJUOR010000034.1 GCA_910588165.1 uncultured Thomasclavelia sp. | reverse complement strand
GATTTTGTGTTAAAATACAAAAAAATATTGACTTCATGAAAATTTAGATATAAAATTTATATAGAGATATTGATTCAAATGAAAACATAATGTTATGACTTAAAATAACATTCAATGATTTGGTTTGTAACGGTGATAAAAATCGTTCTTTCTATGAGATTGTAAGAGCAGTAATTTTGTGTCATGGTGTAAGCGCTTAGTTTTAAACCGAGTGAATCAATAGGAACTGTGATGAAGAAAAAAGATATGATGATTGAAAGGGAGGGAAAGTTAAATCTTTGATTTAACCGCAAGAATGAAACATAAATTTTTAAGAACGGTAGTTAATATTTTCTTAGTTTTTAGTATGTTAGTAAATATGACACCTTTAACGTACGCTAAAGAGCCAACGAGCCTAGGTTCAGAAAAGACAGAGAATGTCCAGGAAGTGCCGGAAGCTAAAGATGTGGAGCACGTGCATCATTCAATTGGTTGGAACTGTGTCTTAGCGTGCCCAATTCCCGAACATATACATACAATCGAAGATTGCTATGTGATAGGGGCTGATCTTCTTTGCGATTTTCATGAGCATACCCCGGATTGCTATGTAGGTGATGAACTTGTATGTGGGAAAAAGTCAACGATTGCCCACACGCATACAATCGAAACTTGCTATAATCTTATTTGTGGTGAACCGGAAAATGAAACTCATACGCATATACTTGAAGATTGCTATGAATTGACTTGTGGGCAAGAGGAAAGTGAAGGACATGAGCATACGGATATGTGCTATGCTACTCTTCAATGTGACCAAACCGAACATACCCATGATGATGTAAGCTGTCAAAAAGAATACAGCTGTGAAACAGAATATGTTTTGTTGACGGTAGATTACTATATTACTGTTAATGGTCAGAAAATTCGGGCAGCCTCTACATTTCAGGCTTTGCTTATGAATGGTGATCAGTATGAAGCTCCGATTATCAATCTTAAAGCAGATGGTTATAAAGTCGATACAGTTAAGCGATATACTTCAGGTTCTGATGTTGAAGAAAGTTTGGCAGTAGTAGAAAAAGATGGAAAGTATGTTGCTTTGGGAACAATGGAAAAAGATACTAAAATTATAGTTAATTATGTATATGAAAAAGAGTATGCACCATATAGAGTGGACTATTGGGGCTACGATATTGCCGGTCAAAACCCTGTTTTGCTCTATTCTTATACAGGAATGGGTAAAAAAGATTCACAGATTAGTGCTTCACAAGATGAAATCAATACATCGACGATTTCTATCAGCGTAAACGATCTGATGAAAAATTTATATGATATTTTAGGTGATAAAGATCAATTAGGAGAAAGCGGGGCGGATTTTATCAAGAAATTGACGCAAGCCGTAAATGATTTGTACCTCACCAAAGATGAAGATAATGAAAATATACTATATCATGATATTATGCCACTGTTAGAAACAATTGCAGGTGTCAATAAAAATGATGATGCCAATACCCGCACAAGCAAATTGAATAAGCTGACACGTAAACAGATTAAGCAATATATTGCCGAAAAGATTGTAAAAGTTTATGGCTTTGATCAAAATAGTCAACAAATCTGGGATGCTAAGCTGACAGTTACGGCCGATGAATTGGCTATCCGAAATCTGTACTATGTGCCACAAAAACCTCAGACCCTCCTTTTTGTGACAGGACTTGCCAATGCAGAAGTCAAAGGGATTCCGCAAACACCGATTCCTCCGGCACCGGATGATGATGGCGTTGAATTGAACTATTCTATTAAACTAAGCCAAAATTTTATTACGACTCTTCCGACAGTAGATGTTTCAGGCTATACTAAAAATATTTATGCTAAGCATCAAAGCTATGTCTTTGTAGGTTGGGTAACCGGTGAGAACGCTCAAGCGATTACGGATTATACGCCTAGTAATGCTACCGGTAAATACAAGGATATCACCATTTATACAGTAGATGGCGATGCTTCAGATACCCATAAACCAAATATTCCAAGCGGAGTAACGACAAAACCGCTTGATAAAGAAATTCAAAAGATGCCTGATGGAGGAGTAACTTACTATGGGGTATGGCAACCGTTTGCTGCACCATATACAGTTCAGCTTTGGTTTGAGAGTGAACAAGGTGATAATACTTACGTGGAAAGTCATACTTTAGATATTCAACGTTATCATGGCATCGGAATGCCGGTGACATTTAACAGCTTTGACGTCGACCGTGCCCAAGAAAAGAACGTTATAGATGCTGCCAATCATACGACAAATGCACTTTTTGATACGGCGGTGAAATTTGAAGATCCTGAAAGTAATACGAAAGATGAATATAACAGTTATGCCGATTATAAGAACAGTCCATTCTATGGCTTTGACTTTTTAGAGTGTGAGGTCTGTCATCTAAATCCGGATAACTGTGGTACAGGTAGTTGTACTTGCGGTAAACAAAGGAAAACGAATGCCGATGGCTCTGAAGGTGTTGCAACAAGTATTCCGGCTTGTAACTACCAAAAAATGACAGTCGGAGAAGATGGTACAACAGTTCTGAACCTTTATTATACACGTGAGATGTGGGAAATTGCATTTAATCCAAATGTTCAATTATGGACAACAAAATGTTTAGTACGTCCAACCGAATTCAATATATATACTTATTGGACGGGCGGTGTTCAAAAAAATGACGTTAAAGATGCCCTAGAAGCAAATAAGGATAACTACACGGTCATTACTGGAAAATACGGTACAAGAGTGGCTAAGGAATATCAGAGCGGAATTGGCTGGGATAATCTTGGTAGTTATTGGCAAAATGAAATCGGAACTGTCAATCAAACTTATTTAATTCCGGCGGGAACTGAAATTATGTTAGCGAATGGTTCGGCTGCCTTCTTTGATGCCAGTGATGCTAATGGGGACGGCTATCCTGATAATGACGGATTTTATATTTATCCACAAGATACCTTGAAATATATTCAATCGACGGCTGGTACCGTTCCTGCTGCGGCAGATTGGGCTTTACCATTCCAGGGCTTATCTAAAATAGAACCGGAAATGTTTACTAGTCACACAGGTAGACATGAAGATAGAGATGATTTAACCTCCCCATATATCACTATTCAAAATAGGGAAGCAATGTGGGATAATCAGCGTTTTGGTGAAGAAAGCAGTTATGACCTATTGAACGAAACAACGACCTACGGGACACATCGTTTGAATGTATATCCATATTATCATTCGATTAGTGATGACGCATCGAGTCTTGATGAACACGAATTCCATGTGAATTATTATTTGCAGGCATTACCTCATGAAGAAGCAACAGCACCATACACATATCAAACAATGAATAATGATGAAATCAAATTCGTTAAAGATTTGAAAGATGGAGAAGATTACACTGTAACTTTAAATACACCGGCTTCTTTGTTGTTTTACAGTGGCGATACACCGGAGGGTTTTATTCCTTTGATGTATCGAACAAGTCCGCTTGGCTTTGATGGTATCGGTACGGGATCGCTTAATCGCGGCGGTTTCCAAGGAAATGGTGTATTAGATGCGTCAGAGCGCTATACTTATAGGCAAATTGTTCAAACAGGAATGAATCAGTATCAAGTACCGGCGGCAAGCCTTAAGATTGATTATGTGCATAGTAAGTATGGTAAGCATAATGTAAGTTTTAACAACGATAACTATAAATCCGTCAATGGTAATAGTATCTATATGTCAGATTGGCGACAGAAATATACAGGCAATCGCTTTACCCAAAATGATGCTAGCTGTGCTAGTATGGACCCGGGTGCTTATTGGGTTACAGACTGGATTCGAGCAGGTGATAGCAAAGTAACGAGTGGTACATGGAAAAAGGGTGCTCGTTTAGATGGATCACTTACCGGCGAAAGTGGATTGTACGCTCTTATTCAAAAAGCTAATGCGGGTGATGTAGAAGCGATAACTTTAATGAATCAACTTGAATCATCTTTTACAGCGGGTGCATTTTATCCGTCAGGTGCAGATGAAGAACTATTTTATCATGCCAGGAATCCAAGTGTGTATCGTTACTCATACAATGGGCAATTCCGAACTTCACGAGATTTGGCAAATGCTGAAAATGCGATTGCTTTTGCCAGAAACCAGTATTCAATTACTTATAACACTTGTTTCTTAAATGATGAAGGAGAAGTCATGCGTGATGAAAATGGAATTGTTATGGTGCCGATTCATACGACGCATTATGAAACCGATGATAGTGGTGTTATAACCGGTAAAAACGATATGGTATATTATGATGAGCCTTTAGGTTACGACCCTGCCAAAACGCCGGAGATAGCTAATTTCGATGATTTCTACAATAATTATTATGATGCCTATTTTACTTATAATGGAACAAGTCAGCCAACACAATTAGGCGCTTTCACATTTGCCGGTTACGGTAATGATGCCTCAACCATCAAAAATGATGCAACGCTTGGCGGTTATGGTATGTGGTATTTAGACCCCGATGGCACAATTCCTTTCAATGAAGAAAATATGAAAAAGATGCCGGCCGGAAATATTGATGTCTATTATCGCTATAATGATTTCCGTTATAATGTTTACTTTGTCGATGAAGCAGTTACCGGAAAAGATGAAAAACCTATGGACGTTGTCATCAATGGAGAAGACAAGACACTAAAAGGTATCATCAATCATCAGACTGTCGTGCCGAATACAACAGCGGAAAGTTTTGATAACCCATCTGATCCTAGCCTTTATTTTGCGGGTTGGTACTATGATGAGGCAGGCACAGAACCTTATGATTTCGACATGGAAATCAATGAAGACACAGTGGTATATGCTGTTTGGAAGCCGAAAGTTCCAACGGAGTATCTCGTTCGTCATGTCTTAGTTGATGCCTCAGGTAAGGAAATTCGTGAGATTATTGAACCGGAGTGGAAAGAAAGCTATGTAGGTAATACAATAGACGCTAATGCACTAGATTCCGAATATTATGTTGACGGTATGTACTTTAAAGTAGATGATTATAGTCAATCCATGGTATTAGATGCAAACAAAGACAAAAATATCTTAACTTTCTATTATACTTATGCGGGGTTACGATATACGATTGAATATAAAGATATTCATTCAAAAATTGATATTTTGCCATCAGAAAGTTTTGCGACTAAGCTTTCTACGGTAACTATCGGAATGACCGAGATTCCGGGATGGGAATATCAGGGCTATTCGACAGATGGTGGTCATCTAGTTCCGCAAAAACGCTATGCCACAGTTAAAGTGACTGAAAAAGGTGTTGTTGTGACGTTCTGGTATGAAAGAATTCCGGCTGATGATGAAGTCGTTGCCATGAAGACGCTAGATGGTGTACTGTCTAGTGGGACATGGTTCAAATTTGAGTTAGTAGATGAAAATGGAAAAGTTGTAAGTACAGCCCAATCAATAGATGGTATTATACGATTTGAAAGTTTAGGACTAGATGCTGTGGGAACTTATCGCTATACTTTGCGGGAAGTCAATGAACAAAATCAATATCGAATTGATTTTGATGATACTATCTATGAAGTTGTCATAGAAGTTACGCAATCAGATATCACAAAACCGTTAGAATGTCATATGACTTATTATAAAGATGGTAAGGAGCTTGAATCCGTTAGCGGTGTACCGATTTTTAACAATCAACGTCTTTTAGCAGAAGTAAAATTGGAAGCCGAAAAATATTTAGACCACAAATTGATGGAAGGAAATGGCTTTGAATTCTTGTTGCAAGGTGGTGAAGGTATTCTTGACTGCGGCTATCATGTGCATGATGAAGGGTGCTATACTTTAAAACTCATTTGCGGACAAGATGAAAGCAATACGGCAAATCTTCATAATCAGCAAGCAAGACACCAACATTCCGATATGTGCTATGAAAAAGAACTTGTTTGCGATGAAGCCGAAAGTCAAACACATCTAAAACATGAACAAAGCTGTTATACTGCTCGTACGACACTAGTTGATAAACAGTCGGCAAACAACGGTAAGATTAAGTTTAATTCACTGTCTTTTGCTCAACCGGGAACTTATGTTTACAGCCTTCATGAATTCAATGATGGTAATCCTAATTATCAGTATGATGAGGCTTTGTATCGCATTGCGATTGAAGTATTTATCAATGACCGTAATGAATTAGATACGAAAGTAACAATCACACGTGATGGTAAGCAAGTAGAGAACATCAGGTTTGATAATTACAAGATAACAGATCCTGACGATCCAAATCAATCAAAACCGACCGATCCGAATCAAACGGATACAGGTGATGACTTCAAATCTGATATGTGGTTGGCATTGATGGGAGTTTCCGGAGCCTTAGCTATCACAATATACGTTGTATCTAAACGTCGATTAAAAGATAAAGACGAAGAACAGTAAAATAACTCTAGGCGGTGGGATAGATGCCCACCGTCTTTCTCTTTTTAAGTAGGATAGACAAAATGTATTGTCTAATCAGGGAAATCTCTTTTTTGCTTGATTTTTAGATATAGATTGGATATAATGGTAGCATACTAAAACACGATGAAAAGGATAAGTAAATAGTAGAAGTGTTAGAAGAGATGGAAAATCAGCGGCTGAAAGTTTTCCTTAACACAAATTATTGAAATTCACCTTGGAGTGCGACTAATCATCGCCGTTTGACAGCGTTATAAGTCATAAAGGGCATAGATGTTTTTCATCTGTGAATTAGGATGGTACCGCGTTTCACGTTCCTATGTGAAACGCTTTTTATTTTGAAAGATGGGAGGATTTTAATATGCTTAAGAAATTAGTACAAATTCAAAGTGAAGCAGCTGACAAAATTCAAGGCTGTGATAGCTTGAAAGATTTGAATGATTTGCGTGTTCTTTACTTAGGTAAAAAAGGTCCGATTCAAGAAGCTATGAAAGCAATGAAGGACTTGGCTAAAGAAGAACGTGCAAAAGTAGGACAAGTTTCCAATCAGGTTAAACAGGAGATTACAAGTTTAATTGAGAAGAAAAAAGTAGTGTTGGAAGAGGCGGCAATCGAAGCGCAAATTGCTGCGGAAAGTATTGATATCACTCTTCCGGGTTACACTTTTGAGGAAGGGACAATTCACCCTTTAATGCGTGTTGCTGAAGAATTAGAGGATTTATTTATCGGCATGGGTTATCAAATTGCCGAGGGACCTGAAATTGAGCAGGATTATTATAACTTCGAGTTAATGAATTTGCCTAAGGATCACCCGGCTAGAGATATGCAAGATACATTCTATATTGATGAAAACACCTTGCTTAGAACTCATACATCACCGGTTCAGGCACGTACCATGATTCCTGCCAAAGGTAAAGGTCCGATTAAAGTTATTTGTCCTGGTAAGGTTTATCGTCGTGATGATGATGATGCGACCCACTCTCATCAATTTATGCAGATGGAAGGTTTAGTTATCGACGAAAATATTACGATGGGTGATTTAAAAGGAACATTAGAATTTTTTGCTAAAAAGATGTTTGGTGAAAAGCGTGAAATTCGTTTAAGACCTTCATATTTCCCATTTACAGAACCGTCAGTTGAAATTGATATTTCTTGTTATAACTGTGGGGGCGAAGGCTGTAATATTTGTAAACATACCGGTTGGATTGAAGTATTAGGTGGAGGTATGGTTAACCCTAAGGTTTTAGATATGTGTGGCTTTGATTCAAAGAAATACCAAGGATTTGCCTTTGGTATCGGAATTGAACGTGTAGCTATGTTGAAATATGGAATTGATAATATTCGTAACTTCTACCAAAATGATTTACGTTTCTTATCTCAATTCAATCGAAAGGAGGACTAACAGATGGATATTAGTTTAAATTGGTTAAATCGCTATGTCAAAGTAGATGATATCAGTGCAGAAGAATTAGCTAGTAAAGTAACATCTGTCGGCTTAGAAGTAGAAGGTATGCATGAGCTTGCTTATGGGACAAACTTAGTTGTCGGTTATGTGCATACTTGTGAAATGCACCCGGATTCAGACCATTTACACGTTTGTCAAGTAGAGGTTAAACCCGGTGAAATGACACAGATTGTCTGTGGTGCACCTAATGTTAAAGCTAATCAAAAAGTTATCGTGGCATTGCCCGGTTGTGAATTGCAAGGTGGAACTATTAAACATTCCAAAATTCGTGGCGTTGAATCAAATGGTATGATTTGTTCATTAAGCGAACTAGGTATTGATCCACGTTTCCAAACAGAAGAACAAAAAGCCGGTATTGAGGTTTTAGCGGAAGATGCCCCTATTGGACAAGAGGCTTTAAGTTATTTAGGCTTGAAGGATACAATATTAGAAGTCGGTTTAACACCAAACCGTTCAGATTGTTTAGCGATTTCTTCATTTGCCTATGAAGCGGCAGCTGTTTTAAACAGAGAAGTTCATTTTGATGAAATCGAAACTAAAGGGAAAGCGGGCAGTGGTATCGAAGTTGAAATCCAAACAGATTTATGTCCATTCTTTGGTGCTAAATTAGTCAAGGGTGTAAAAACGAAAGAATCACCGCAGTGGTTAAAGAGTCTTTTAATGGCAAGTGGTGTTAAGCCTATCAATAATGTTGTCGACATTTCTAACTTTGTGATGTTAGAAACAGGACAGCCAATTCATATGTATGATTACGATAAATTGCAATCAAAAAAATTCACTGTCAAAACAGGCATGGCTTTAAAAACAACACTATTAGATGGTGAAGAATATGAGGTTTTACCAACTGACTTAATTGTTTCGACAGATGATGGGGTTGGCTGTATTGCCGGTGTCATGGGAGCAGATAGCACTAAAATTGACGATAACACAACCAATATCGTTATTGAAGCTGCTACATTCAATGGAGCTTGCTTACGTGCGACAGCTAAGCGTTTGAACTTATTAACAGATGCTTCAAGTCGATTTATTAAAAATGCTTTGAATACTAAAGCCAGTCCAATGATTTTAGAAAGATGTGCTAACTTATTGGAACAATTAGCTGATGCGACTGAGATTTATGAATCAGTTATTAGCACCTCCGTTGAAATTGTGGATAAATACGTAGATTTGCGTACAGAACGTGTCAATGAATTATGTGGTACTGATGTTGATGCTTCGATTGTGAAAGATATTTTAGATTGTCTAAAATTCAGTTATACCTTTGATCAAGGAATTTTTCATGTCAAAGTGCCTAGTTATCGTAATGATATTACAATGGAAGCTGACTTAGTTGAAGAAATTGCGAGAATGTATGGTTATGATAATATTCCGTCAACACTTCCGACAATGCCAATGACAGCCGGACGCTTAACACCTATGCAGTCTAGAATGCGTGAAATTCGACACCTATTAGCAAACTTAGGGTTACAAGAAGCTGTTACTTATACCTTAACTAGTCCAAGTTTAGTTGAAGATTACAACACTTTCCATAAGGCTGAAACAGTTGCTTTGATGTCACCTTTAAGTGAGGAAAGAAGCGTTACAAGAAAATCTATTATCCCTAATTTGTTGCAAGTAGTCGCTTATAATCAGGCTCATGCTCAAAAGAATGTGTTGTTGTTTGAATTATCTAAAACTTATGCCAAAGATGAGGAAATTCAAAGTTTGGCTTTAGCTTTAAGTGGTACTTACCATGAAGCTAAATGGCAGAAGGTAGCTAAAGAAGTCGACTTCTATGTTTTGAAAGGTTTAGTTGCTAAAGTCTTAGCTTGCTTTGGACTTGATGAACGTCGCTACAGCTTGCAAAGAACAGATAAAGACAATAAAGCTATGCACCCGGGAAGAAGTGCCGATATTTATGTCGGTAAAGACTACATCGGCTTTATCGGACAAATCCATCCGAACATGGCTAAAAAATATGATGTTGCCGAAACTTATGTCGCTTCATTGAACTTAAATGCCATTATGCAAATTCGCACCGGAAAAGTTAAATTTACACCGATTCCGGTTTATCCAAGCGTTACTCGTGATATTGCGATTGTTGTTAAAGAAGAGATTGCTTGTGAAGATATGATGAAAGTTATCAAAAAGGCAGGGCGTTCGATTGTTAAGAAATGCAGCGTCTTCGACGTTTATCAAGGTGAACACGTCGAGGAAGGTTATAAATCTATCGCTATGCAAATCACTTTCCAAGATGAAAAGAAAACCTTAAAAGATGAAGAGATTAACACAAGTATGGAAGCCATTTTAGAGGCTATTAAGAAAAACTTTGATGCTAATTTAAGAGGATAAGCTAAAAAACGTCTGATGAGTTGTCAGACGTTTTCTTTTGTTTCAAGATATGGTGGTGTGGCATATTCTTGTTGAATGATATGCTGCCTTTGGCTTATCGGGTAGGCAAGGGCATAGAGCTTTGCAACTTGTAATTCTAAATCTAAATGAGGGTGAGTGATATCTTTGAAGTTACTGATGATAGGTAGGCTTGTTTGCTTTTTTAATTGACGCAAAGCCTTTTGACCTTTGCGACTGGCACCTAGAATTCTAATATAGCCTATATGTTGTTCTTCTCTGGGACTAGATTGATCATTGATTAAAATATGGACAAAAGTTCGCAATAAGCGAGGTGATGTGTAACGGCGAGTTTTAACTTTATTTAGAAAATCTTCCATCGAAGTTGCCGTTTGAATTTTTTCTTTTAACCTAGCTTCAATCCCTTCACTGACTAAATGAATTTTAGCTAAAGCTTTGGCATCTGTTAACATGAGTTTTTGATAGAGGGGTTCAAATAATTCTTCACTATGATGAAGATAGCCTGTGCAAGTCATAGGAGATAAATCCAAAATAGATTGTCCATGGTGTAGGCGTTGTCTTAGACTAGAGGCGCTGCTGCCTTCGATATTATCGTGATAATGGTTAGTACGCTGAATAGTCATGATATTGATGTTAGCTTGCTGTTTGGCAATTTCCTTGGCATAAGCAAGTCCCAATAAGTCATTAGGCATGAAAATATCATGTGTTTTAAAAGCCTTAGCTGTTGCTTGAGGGTAACTGTAGCCTTGTTTCATGAACTGTTCAACATCGGTTTGGTAGGTCTTGGTTTGAAGTTTTTCTAAAAGTTTCTCTAAAATTTGCGGTGTCAATGTTTCAGTACCAAAGACAATGGTATCGGTGTGCAAGGCTTTGAGAATTTCGATTGCTCCTTGAGCGAAGTAATCGGCACTCTCGCAAGCAAAGGCAAAAGGTAATTCGATGACAAGATCTACGCCATTTAAGATGGCGGCTTTGCTTCTTTGCCATTTATCCACGATAGCCGGTTCACCTCTTTGTGTAAAATTTCCCGACATGATAGCGACTAATAAGTCAGGCTGGCACAGTTTCTTTGCTTGTTGAATATGATATAGATGCCCATTAGTCATAGGGTTATATTCAACAATGATACCACATATTTTCATTTAATTGCCCTCCTTTAAACACGAACAAGCCCATTATAACATATTTTCAAAATAAACAAAATGCTTATTATTTGTCACAATTTACAACAAAACTTCTGAAAATGGGAAACGTATTTATAATTTTGCGATTTTTCACAAAAATATTAACAAAAAAATGATTTTTATTCAAAAAAACATTGACATTGATTATGGTTTTGGATATATTAGTACATGTAAGCTAGTTCAAAAATAAGAAAAAGGAGGAAAATATGCTTATGAAAAAGATGTTAACTACACTACTTGCTGCAGGCATGATGTTAACAGCGTGCGGTAGTAGTTCTACAATTGACACTGAATATAGCACAACGACTTTCAAAGATTTCTTCATTGCCGGTGGTGGCGATGTTACAACTTGGAACTATTTGAATCAAGGTGCTACAAACAACACACGTGTTTTAGTTAACTTAATGAGTGGGTTACTTGACACAAATGAGTACGGTGAGTATGTTCCTGATTTAGCAGAATCATACGAACACAATGACGATTATACTGTTTGGACTTTCAAATTAAGAGATGGTCTTAATTGGTATAAGAAAGATGGATCTGTATATGCTCCAATCAAAGCTCAAGATTTCATTACAGGAATGGAATGGGTTTTAAATCCGGAAAACGCTTCTGTATGTTACGAAATGGCTACTTCTAACATTAAAGGTGCGGAAGAATACCATGATGGTAAAATTACTGATTTCAGTAAAGTAGGAATTAAGGCTCTTGATGACAAGACAATTCAATACACAATGAAAAAAGGTGTGCCTTTCTTTGAATCTGTATTGATTTACTCTTCATTCTGGCCAGCAAATGCTGACTTCCTTAAAGAAGTAGGCGATAAATTCGGTAACAGCCCAGATACTATCTTATACAGTGGTGCTTATTTAATGAGCGAATACACAAACGATAACAAAAAAGTTTTCTCTAAAAACGAAGGTTATTGGGATGCTGAAAACGTAAAAGTTGACACAATTGAATCAATTGCGGTTAAAGATAAAGAATCTACAAAAGAATTATTTGAACGTGGAGAATTATCTCACTGTGAATTAGCTGGTACTCAGCCAACTGCAGAAGATCGTAATGGTAACGAATATATGTATAAATCAGAACCGCTTGCATGTGCATACGTTATGTTCTTAAACAACATGGAAGCTAATGAAAATACACAAAAAGCTATCAACAACGAAAACTTCCGTAAGGCTTTATACCATGGTTGGGATCGTAAAGGTTATGTAGAAATTACAGATCCATTAGATCCTGAAGGTATCTACACTTACACTTACATTTCTCCTAACACATTCTTCACAAGCGATGGTACTGACTACACTCAATTACCTGCATTGAAGAAATTCCATGAAGATCATTACGATCCAACAGCAGCAGCAGATTACATGGCAAAAGCTAAAGAAGAATTAGCTAAAGAAGGTGTGACTTTCCCAGTTGAATTACATTTCTATTACAGATCAGGAAATGAAACAGGTGCTCAATCTGCAGAAGTATTAAAAGCAGATATGGAAGCTGCTTTCCCTGATGAAGTGACTGTTGAATTAGGAACATACTCTCAAAGTTTCAATCAAGAAGTAACTTATAAACACTTACACTCTATGGGTGGAGCCGGATGGATTCCTGATTACATGGACCCAATCAACATATTGTTCACATTCTTAGAAGATGGTTACATGAACAACTCTAAGAGACCTGATACTCAAGGTTACTCTCACTGGAATTTACCTGAGTTCAATGAATTAGTAGCTAAAGCAGATGCTGAAACTAAAGATGTAGATAAACGTTACAACTTATTTGCTGAAGCTGAAGCATATTTATTAGAACATGCTTATGTTATCCCTCTTTACCAGGCTGGATCAGTTTATAAAATGGCCGCTTACAATCCATATTCAAGAACTTACAGCTTAACTGGTGGTGCTGAATACCGTTACAAGAGAATCGAATTATCTGATCATGCATTAACTGCTGATGAACTTGCAGATATGAGAACTGCTTGGATGGACGAACGTAAAGAAAGAGGTTTAATTAAATAAGCTTTTGAACTAGCTAGAAAAGGTGGTTTTGTCCACCTTTTCGTTTTTTTTAACAGTTTTATACATTTGTTTTTTTTAGATATTTTCTTATAATCACCATTATTTAAAGAATAGGTAAATTTTATGAAAAATTGAAAATGGTAAGTAATAAATTTATCTTTATTGAAAATATGAAAAATATTTAATGAATGCGCATTCATTGCTAAAAGGTGAATTTCTAAAATTAGTAAAAAAAATCATGATTTTCTTATGATTTACGGGATTTCATGCTTTTTTAGGCAAAAAGGAAATAAAATCCTAAATATAATGCGAAAAATGTGTCTTTTTCCGTTAAAAAACAGTTGACATTGAACGGAAAGAATATTAAACTATAAAACATAAACTACACGCTATTGTTGGTTTATATATAGAAGATACGAGTCTTCAGTGTTAAAACAAGCAAAAATATTGATTCAGATTAAATCTGAGCAAAGGGGGAGAAAGAATGCTTAAATACACAGTTAAACGTTTGCTTCAATCTCTACTTACGGTTTTAATCATTGTAACAGCAGTCTTCTTATTGATGCGCTTAATGCCGGTTGAAGGTTACTTCAGTGCAGAAGAGTATCAGAAGATGTCGCCTGAGATGGTTCAACGTAAGTTGGAGGTTATGGGATTAACCGAACCGCCTTTAATACAGTTATTCAATTTCTTTGGACAATTAGCCCAAGGGAACTTAGGAACTTCTATGAAAATTCAAATTGATGTTCCGGTTACAACTATCATGGCCCAAAAGATTCCGGTATCAGCTGCTTTTGGTTTAGTGGCAACTGTATTGAGCTTAATCTTCGGTATTGCTATGGGGGTTATGCAGGCTAGTCACAAAGGTAAATTCGGCGACTCATTAGGAACAGGTTATATTATCTTTATTAACTCTGTACCACCATTAGTTTACTATTTCTTTATCCAAGTATTCGTAAGTAAATGGTTTGATTTACCAATGCGTTATTCACAAGAACAACCTATTTCTTGGATCTTACCGGTTGTTTCTATGGCATTAGGTGGAATTGCCGGCTATGCGTTATGGATTCGTCGTTATATGGTTGATGAATTAAATAAAGATTATATCAAATTAGCTAGAGCAAAAGGCTTACCATATAAAAATATTATGTATAAACACGTATTAAGAAATGCATTCGTACCAATGGCTCAATATTTGCCAGTCAGCTTCTTAATGACAATTGGTGGCTCTTTATTAGTAGAAGAATTATATGCGATTCCTGGTATGGGTAACTTGCTTGTCCAAGCAACAACAAAACAGGATAACAACTTAGTTCAGATTATTATCTTAGTATATTCAGCAGTGGGTATTATCGGTGTATTCTTAGGAGATATCCTGATGATGTTAATCGATCCACGTATTTCAATTGATAGCAAAGGAGGTTCACGTTAATGGAAAATAAACAAGAGTTAACACAACAAGAATTATTTACCTTTGCAGAATTTGATGCCGAAGACGCAGAAAGAACAGGTTATTCAGAATATTCTTATTGGCGTTCGGTTTTCAGAACATTTTCAAAAAATAAATTAGCGATGTTTTTGGTCTTCACAATGATTGCATTGACAGTCTTCGCATTTGCGGCAGATACTTTTGCAAGATTTGATATGGAACAAATCAACCGTGCTGATAAATTATTATCTCCGAATGCAACTTATTGGTTCGGGACAGATACATTAGGACGTGATATGTGGGCACGTACATGGTACGGAACAACTTTATCATTGGAAATCGCCGGTGTCGTTACATTATTCTGTGTTGCTTTCGGTGTAGTTATCGGTTGTATCTGGGGATACGTTCGTGCAACTGACAGATTCTTTACAGAATTATATAACGTTATCGCTAACGTTCCACAAACAATCTACTTAATCTTATTAACTTATATCATGAAGCAAGGTTTTATGACATTATGTATTGCTTTATGTGCGACAGGTTGGTTAGCTATGGCACGTAACGTTCGTAACTTAGTATTTATGATTCGTGACCGTGAATATAACTTAGCTTCTCGTTGTTTAGGTACACCATTGTATCGTATGATTTCTAAAAACTTGATTCCTTATCTGGTATCAGTTGTTATCTTACGTATGGCGTTGATGGTGCCACAAGTTATTTCTCAAGAAGTAACCTTAGGATATTTGGGATTAGGCTTACCTGATACAATTCCCTCATTAGGTAAATTGTTATCACAAGGTCGTACAAAATTTCAAGATTTCCCTTACTTGTTGATTTTCCCTACATTGATTGTATCAATTATTACCATTTCATTCTATCTTGCAGGAAATGCATTCTCAGATGCTTCTGATCCAAGAAATCACGTTTAAAAGGAGGACAATTTGATGGAAAGAAAACCTATTTTATCGGCTAAAGATATCGAAATCACGTTCTCTATGCGTGGAAAATTCTTAAAACCTATTCGTAAATGTTCATTGGACTTATATGAAGGTGAAACATTGGCGATTGTTGGTGAATCAGGATCAGGTAAATCTGTATTCACAAAATCATTCATCGGTATGTTAGATAACAATGGTTCAATTACTGGTGGTTCAATTACATTTGAAGGTGTAGATATTGCTAAATACACTAAAGAAACAGATTGGTTAAAAATTCGTGGTAAAAAGATTGCCATGGTATTCCAAGATCCAATGACTTCATTAAACCCATTAAAAGTAATTGGTGAACAAATTCGTGAAGTTATTGAGCTTCACCAAGGAATTAAAGGTGAAGAATCTAAACAAATGGCTATTGAAATGTTAGAGAAGGTTGGTATCACAGATGCTGCTAATCGTTACAATCAATACCCTCACCAATTCTCCGGTGGTATGCGTCAGCGTGTTGTTATCGCTATTGCCGCTGCTTGTTTCCCAAAAATCTTAATCTGTGATGAACCTACAACTGCCTTAGATGTAACTATTCAGGCTCAGATTTTGGATTTGATTCGTAATTTACAAAAAGAGATGGGCATGACAGTTATCTACATTACCCACGATTTAGGTGTTGTAGCGAACGTTGCCGATCGTGTTGCGGTTATGTATGCCGGCGAAATTGTTGAAGTAGGTAATGCCGAAGAAATCTTCTATGATGCAAGACATCCTTATACTTGGGCATTGTTATCATCATTACCACAGTTAGGTGTTAAAGGGGAACCTTTATCAACAATTGAAGGTACACCACCAAACTTATATCAAGAAATCAAAGGGGACGCTTTTGCACCACGTAATCGTCATGCTTTGAAAATTGATTTTATCGAAAATCCGCCATATTTCGATGTATCACCAACTCATAAAGCGAAAACTTGGTTGTTGGATCCTCGCGCGCCTGAATTTGAAACACCGCGTGCGATTCAAAAATTAAGAGAGAAATTGAAAGGATAGAGGAGGATTGACTATGGAAAACAGAGAAGTTTTATTAGAGGTCAAGGACCTTCAAATCACATTTAAGAATGGTCGTCGTGAATTTGTGGCTGTTGATGATGTCAACTTCAAAATCTATCGTGGTGAAACATTTTCGCTAGTTGGTGAATCCGGTTCAGGTAAAACAACTATCGGACGTGCGATTATTCGTATCAACCCTACTAGCAAGGGTGAAATTATCTTTAACGGAAAGAAAATCAATGGTAAAATTGATAAAAAATTAGACCGTGAAGTCATTCAAAAAATTCAAATGATTTTCCAAGATCCGATGGCTTCTTTGAATGAACGTGCTAAAATTGATTATATCATTTCGGAAGGTTTATATAACTTCCATCTTTATAAAGATGAAGAAGATAGAAAAAATAAAGTCCAAGATGCTTTAAGAGAAGTTGGCTTATTACCGGAATTCGCTTCTCGTTTCCCACATGAATTCTCAGGTGGGCAACGTCAACGTATCGGGATTGCCCGTGCTTTGATTATGGATCCTGAATTTGTCATTGCAGACGAACCTATTTCAGCCTTAGACGTATCTATTCGTGCTCAGGTCTTGAACTTATTGAATAAGTTGAAAAAAGAAAAGAATTTAACTTATTTATTCGTTGCTCATGACTTGTCAGTCGTTCGCTTTATTTCTGACCGTATTGCAGTTATTCACAAAGGACGTATTGTGGAGTTAGCAGAATCAGAAGAATTATTCTTGCATCCATTACACCCT
>CAJUOR010000033.1 GCA_910588165.1 uncultured Thomasclavelia sp. | reverse complement strand
CTGCTATAGATTCCAAATTTCATGGAGCCGTGTTTGTCCAAATGGCGATGGAGAATTCAACGAAGCTGGAATTGCTTACTATGATAGATTTATTGACGATTTAATCAAACGTGGCATTGAGCCGATGATTTGTTTATATCATTTTGATATGCCATTATATTTAGCTGAAAATTATGATGGTTTTCTAAGCAAACATACAGTTGAGGCTTTTGTGCGCTATGGTGTTGAAATGGTTAAACGCTTTAGTCATAAGGTTAAATATTGGATTACGTTCAATGAACAAAATCTTTACCACAATGACATGGCTTATAGAATTGGCGGTGTCATCAAAGCGGATAAGACAAGAGATCATCTATATCAGATTGCTCATAATATTATGATGAGTCATACCGGAGTGGCTAATTATATCCATGAACATACAGATGCTAAAATCGGAGGTATGCTTGCTTACAGTGAAGTATATCCGGCAACTTGTCATCCTAAGGATATTTTGGCAGCTAGACGCATTGATGAAATGAGTAACTATACACTCTTGGATTGCTTTGTCCACGGTCATTATTCAAAGGCATTTATGCAAGAATTAAAAAGATGTAAGATTGATGCGAAAATCACAGAAGAAGAATTAAAAGAACTTGGCAAGTTAAGAAGTGATTTTATTGCGTTTAGTTACTATGCTTCTTCAACTGTCAGCGCTAAAAATATTACGGAAGATACACCGGTTGAAGAGTATGGACTTGTGGGCGGTCAAGAAAATCCATATATTCCTTCAACTGAATGGAAATGGCAAATTGATGCCGATGGTTTCAGAGATGTTTTGAATAAGGTTTACCAAAGATATGGTTTACCGATTTTCCCGATTGAAAATGGTATTGGCGTCCAAGAAGAATGGGACGGTGTTCATGAAATCGCAGATGACTATCGTATTGATTATCACCGCAATCATATTCAAGCCTTGAAAGATGCGATTGAAATTGATGGAGTTGATGTCATCGGATATTTAGGCTGGGGCTTGATTGATATTTTAAGCAGTCAAGGCGATATGCGTAAACGTTATGGTGTTGTTTATGTTAACCGCACTAATCATGATTTGCGTGATATGAAACGTATTCCTAAAAAGAGTTATCATTGGTTAAAAAAAGTGATTGCCTCAAATGGTGAGGACCTTGCTTAACAATTAAAATTATAGGCTTATTTGCATAACAATCTTGACAAATAGGCCTTTTCATTTTAATATTATGTAATGATTTGAAAGATAAGGGAGAATAGAACATGTAGACCATAATTGATATGAAAGCAACAAATTTTATAAGGAGGGTTTATATGCGTTCAATGCAAGAAGAAATCAACCGCCGTCGTACCTTTGCGATTATTTCGCATCCCGATGCCGGTAAGACAACATTAACAGAAAAATTCCTTTTATACGGTGGGGCAATTCAGTTAGCCGGTACTGTCAAAGGAAAGAAAAATACCAAACACGCCGTTTCAGACTGGATGGAAATTGAAAAACAGCGTGGAATTTCAGTTACTTCATCTGTATTACAGTTTGAATATAAAGATTTTTGTATCAATATCTTAGATACACCGGGACACCAAGACTTCTCAGAAGATACGTATCGTACTTTAATGGCGGCAGATTCCGCTGTCATGGTTATTGATGGTTCAAAAGGGGTCGAGGATCAGACTAGAAAATTGTTTAAAGTCTGTGCTATGCGCCATGTTCCTGTCTTTACTTTCATCAATAAGATGGATAGAGAGGCTAAAGATCCTTATGAATTATTAGAGGAAATCGAACAGGAATTAGGGATTCAGACTTGTCCGATTAACTGGCCGATTGGTTCAGGCAAACGCTTTAAAGGTGTCTATGAAAGAGAAAGTCAAAAAGTCTTACGTTTTTCCGGTATTAACGGTACTAGAGAAGCGGATATTATTGAAGCTGATTTAAACGATGCGAGTTTGGCAGATGAATTAGAAGAAGAATTATATTTACAACTGAAAGATGATGTAGAATTGTTAGATGGTGCTAGTGAGGCCTTTGATTTAGAAGCTGTTAGACGTGGAGAATTATCACCGGTTTTCTTTGGCTCAGCTTTAACGAATTTTGGGGTAGAACCATTTTTAAATCATTTCTTAGATATGACCACTTCACCTCTTGCAAGAACAAGCCACGGGGAAGAAGTGAATCCATTTGATGATACCTTTAGTGGCTTTGTCTTTAAAATTCAGGCGAATATGAATAAGGCTCATCGAGACCGTATGGCTTTTGTGAGAATCTGTTCGGGAAAGTTTGAAAAGGGAATGGAAATTTTCCATGTTCAAGCTAATAAAAAAATGAAGTTGAATCAGTCTAAGCAATTGATGGCACAAGATAGAGAAACAGTTGAAGAAGCATATGCCGGAGATATTATCGGTATTTTCGATCCGGGTGTGTTCTCAATCGGAGATACGCTTTGTATGGCTAAAAACAAGGTTCAATTTGAAGGTATTCCGACTTTTGCTCCTGAACATTTTGCTAGAGTCAGACAAAAAGATTCCATGAAACGTAAGCAATTTGTCAAAGGAATCACTCAAATCGCCCAAGAAGGAGCTATTCAGATTTTCCAAGAGCCTAGTGGCGGGATGGATGAGATTATTGTCGGTGTTGTCGGCGTATTGCAGTTTGAAGTTTTAGAATATCGTTTGAAAAATGAATATGGTGTTGAGATTATCATGACACCTTTATCTTATCAATATATTCGTTGGATAGATAATGAAGGCATTAAAGTCAATGATTTGAATTTAAGTTCGGATACAAAGATTGTAACTGACTTAAAAGGTAGATACTTATTGTTGTTTAGTAACTCATGGGGTGTAAGATGGGCTAGTGAACACAATGATGGTTTAATTCTATCAGAATTTTCACGTTAATAGGAAAGGGGCTGAAAGTATGATACGTTTATATACAGCACCGGGCAGTCAATCATGCCGTAAAGCTAAATTGTGGTTGACCGATCGTCATATGGATTTTGTGGAAAAAAATATTCTATCTACTTCGCTTCAAGAGGATGAATTAAGAGAATTTTTAGAACGCAGTGAGAATGGCACTGATGATATTGTGTCACGTAGATCAAAGGTTTTTCAAGAAAGTAACCTTGATTTTGATGGCATGAGTACGCATGAGTTAATTCAATTTATTCAAAAAAATCCTGCCATTTTAAAACGTCCGATTATTATGGACGAAAGAAGGTTTTTAGTAGGGTATAATGATGATGAAATTCGAGCTTTTATTCCAAAAGAACAGCGTACGAATATGAAGGTTTAATCAAAAAGAAAAAATCAGGCATTTAGTTGTCTGATTTTTGTTTTGTATAATAGTTTTTAGTCAGTTTCAAGACGATAGAATTTTTGATAATAGCGAATACGCAATAAATCAAAAATCATCATGAGCTGATAGTTAAATTGAATCCCATCATATTTACTTAAAACGTGAATGTAATAATCAGCAAGAACATCTTCGTAATCACGATATTTAATATTTTGGGTAATTAAAACTAAATCAGCTTCGCAAATATGTTGGCATTGCATTTCTTTGATATATGACTCGTACATACGACCGGTTGCGGTCATGAAAATGACCATATCATTTTCATTAAATTTAATATTTTTATCGAAGTGATGATAATCGTTGACTTCTTTACCTAAGGTAATTAAATCAGTTTGGAAATCGACAGATAAACTTAACGGATATAGTCCACCGCAAATAAAAATACGTTTTTTCTTAAATATCAAGTCGCATAATTCATCTATCATAGGCAAAATATCTTCTTTGTTTCCCTCAATATCTAAATGATCGATAAACACGCTAATATCCATGTTCAACATACGAGCATGGATTTGTTCTAAACGCATTTCATCATCGGTAAGGAGTCTATTTTGGAAGTCCTTAAAGCTATGGTAACCGAAATGAGAACAGAAATCTAATAGTTCCGCTTTAGTAAATTGCCCTTCTTCAACCATTTTAGCTTGTGTATAATGATCCATTTCCGTTAAGTTCTTAACAATGAAATTCCCGATTTTATATAGGTGATTATCATCGAGACAGCCATTTAGATACTTTAAAATTCTTGAAAGCATGACTTCCATATTGGATTCCCCCTTTTACTAACTATATAGTACAATGAAAATGAAAGGGCTTCAAGAAAAATAGATTATATTTCAAAAATATGTTATAATAGGGCGGAGAGGGAGTGAGGCTTGTGGCTATTGATGTTAAGGAAATTTTAGCTAAGGGACTTTTAGATTTGTGTGAGAAACAATCTTTAGAGAGTTTAACGATAAAACAATTATTAGCTTATACAAAGGTGAGTCGCCAAACTTTTTATAATCACTTTATGGATAAAAACGATTTAATTCAGTATATCTATTTAACTTTGATTATTCCTGATTATCATCAGTATGACGGACAATTAGATTTTAAAGCCAGCCTGATTGATTCGTTTGAAAGAATGCGACAATATCATTGTTTTATGAAGCAGGCTTGTATGATGGAAGGGCAGAACTGTCTGAAAGATTTTATTTTTGAACATTGTCAAACATTTGATTTGAAATGGCATCAAGAGTTGTATGGGAAAGAACCGATGCCCGAAGCTTTGGTATTTGCGACTAAATATCATGCAACTGCTTCAAGTAGTATGACGCTTTCTTGGATTTTATCCGATATGCCTGTCAGCGCTTTGGAAATGGCCGAATTAATTACAAAAATGCGATCCATCGGTATGGATAAATTGTTTGAAGGGGGAAAGACACAAGGAAATCCCTATCTGAAATCTTGACAAAATGACTTAAATGTCAACTTATGGATAGAGTGTGAAGTCTGTCTATAGTATAGATAGACTTTTTTTCATATAATAAACGTAGAAAAAGGAGAGATGAAAGATGAGAGAGATAATTAAAAATAAGAATGGTCAGGCAGTTGCTTTTCCTACTATTCAAATAACAACTAATGATTTTAAAACAATACCCCATACGGAAATTCGTTGGTTAGGCGGGGGCGGAGCGATGATTAACAGTCGTGGCACAAATATCATGATTGATCCGGTTTTAGAGGGCTTTGATATGCCACTCTTAATAGATATGCCTATTCTACCTCAAGATGTTCCTAGTTTAGATAGTATCTTGATTACACATATTGATAATGACCATTTTAGCCATCCGACTTGTTTAGATTTGAAGCATGTCTGTCGATCATATCATGCACCACATTACGTAGCCACTATTATGCAAGAGATAGGTATCAGCGGGGAAGGACATGATATTTATGAAAGTTTTAGGGTGAATGATGTGAAGGTTCAATTAACACCGGCGCTTCATAATTGGCAAAACGGTGCTTCTAAATATCAGTATCGTGTCTGGGAAAAGGAAGATTACTGTGGTTATTTTTTAGAAACACAAGATGGTACGATATGGATGCCGGGTGATTCTAAATTATTAGAAGAACAATTACATATGCCAAGTCCCGATGTTATCTTGTTTGACTTTGCGGATAATGATTGGCATATTACTTTAGAGGGGGCTATTCGTTTAGCTAATGCTTATCCGAAAGCGGATTTAATTTGTATTCATTGGGGAAGTGCTGATGCTCCTAATATGACACCGTTTAACGGTAATCCCGAAACTCTATATCAACGTATTACTAATCCAAAAAGAATCAAAGTATTGGCACCGGGGGAAGCCTATATTTTAGGAGGAATGAAACCTATTATTTGAAGTAGGGGCTGATAGCCTCTGATTATTGATGATATCAACTTAACGAAAAGGAGAATGAACATGACTAGAATTGATTTAGCGAAAGAGAAATATCAAAAATTGTTTCAAAAGGAATTTTCAGTAGATCCTAAAGATCCTGAATTTATGACACAGTTGCAGTATTTAATTTTCGGTGAAGTATTTTATATCGGCGATTTATCTGATACAAAAAGAGAATTAGTGACATGTAGCGTGCTTTGTGTTTTACAAGCCTTGCCACAGCTTAAAGCCCATTTGAATGCTGCTTTAAATATAGGGGTACCGTCTTTAGAATTAAGAGAGGCTTTATATCAGTGTGCACCTTTTATCGGTTATCCTCGTACCTTAAATGCGATTGCTGTGTTAAATGATGTATTTGAAGAAAGAGGGATTAAAGTACCTTTAGCTAATCAAATCGATTTTGACGATGCGTTGCGTTATGAGAAAGGTTTAGAAATACAAATGCCACTTTACGGTACTGAAATCCAAGAGCGCTACAGTTATCTTCCAAAACAAATGGCAAAGGCATTGCCAAGATTTTTAACGGAATGGTGTTTTGGAGATTTCTATGCAAGAAAGGCTTTGGATATTCAAACTCGTGAACTTTTGGTTTTATGTATTTTAACGGCTTTAAATGCAACAACGTAAATTAAGGCACATTCGCTTGGCAATATCAAGGTGGGTAATTCTTTGGAAGTGCAGTATGCAGCTTTGCTTCATTGTCTACCTTATTTAGGCTTTCCGAGTATTTTCAATGCTTTGAACGCGATTCATACAGATCATCAATAAAGTCATTTGTTGCTAGTAGAAAGGAAAAGTGGTAACATAGACGTATCGAGGTGAGGACATGATGAAACAAATATGTATCGTTTCTTTCAGTAGCCATAAAAACGGTAATTGTGAAAGTATTGCAAGATTTATTCAAAAGCAAATCAAAGGTGAGGTCAAAGTGCTGCTATTAAGTCAATTAGATATTCACGGTTGTGGTAGATGTCTATATGAATGCTTTGATGAGCCCACACAATGCCCGTATATACATGATGATATTTTAAATATTTATCATCAAATAACGATGAGCGACCTTTGTTTCATGATTGTACCTAATTATAGTGATGCCCCATGTGCTAATTATTTTATGTTTAGGGAACGCTCACAATGTACTTGGGCTTTGTGTCAAGGTTATTATCAAGTGCGTAAACATTGGATTGTTGTGGCAAATACTTGTAAAGAGAATTTTCCGCCTTTATTAGTTAACGAAATAGAGGAGGGAGAACCATTGCATTTAACTTTTGTCAGCAGTCAGGAAACTAAGGCGAAAAGTACGCAAGGACATTTGATCGATCAGCCTTATTATCAAAATTTGATTTTAACGATGTTAAAGGAAGAAAATTTAATTTAAAAAAGCTATCCACCGGATAAAATGGTTGGATAGCCTTTTTGACATATAAGGTTGGATATGCTAATATTCGAAAATAATAGTAGTGTTAGCTTCGGCTTTAATGTTTTCGTATTTTTTAGTAATGGGATGTTCAGCACTGTTGCATACAATGATTGGGGTAATTAAAGAGATATTTTGGGCAAGGAAAGTTTCACGCTCGATTTTTAATAACGGTGTGCCAACTTGAACTTTATCACCGACTTGAACCAAGGTCTTAAAGCCTTCGCCTTTTAAAGTGACAGTGTCTAAGCCGACGTGCATTAAGATTTCCATTTTGTTCTCTAAAACCATACCAATGGCATGTTTAGTTGGGGCGATAACAGAAATAGTACCGTTACAAGGGGCAAATAATTGATTTCCGGTCGTGTCGATGGCTACACCATCACCCATCATTTTAGTAGAGAAGACTTGGTCTGGCACTTGTTCTAAGGCAATTACTGTACCCTCGATTGGGGCTATAACAACATTTTCTTTTTTCTTTTTAAACATTTTAAACATCAATATTCCTCCTTTGAATTTTAGTAAAAAGGCATCAGCAAATAGAATTTTTGCTGATGCCTAATTGAATAGTAACACGCTATCTCAATTATAGTGTAGAGTTGAATTGTTTGTCAAGGAATATTGTAAAGAATTATTAAATTATGAATATAATCTTTTCTATAACATATCATTTTGTGTAATGCTATTTTTCCATGTTTGATTTTGGAAAATAAACGTGCAATTTTTCCGTTTTGGTATTTTTTGGAAGAATTTTAAAAACTTTATCTTAAGATATTGACATCTATATTTTTACGTGTTACTATTCTAGTGTAATAGATGGATTGTTACTGTTAGGCAGGCAAGACCGTAAAATGATGTTTTACCGTCATGTTTATGGACTTGCTTTTTTGTTTATACCCGGCCAATATAAATAGCCTAAAAGACAATTCGATTACACATTGAAAATTAAATGATAGGAGAGATTTATTGTTATGATGAAATATTTACAACGTCTAGGTAAATCCTTAATGTTGCCGGTAGCAGTTTTACCTGCTGCGGCGATCTTGATGGGAATCGGCTACATGATTGACTCTAATGTCATGACTGGATTAGGACAGCCAAATGCAATTTCATTATTATTAGTTAAAGCCGGTGGCGCAATTATAGATAACATGTCATATTTATTTGCAATCGGTGTAGCTTTAGGAATGTCTAAAGATAAAGATGGTGCCGCAGCACTTTCCGGTTTAGTTGCTTTCTTAATGGTAACAACTATTTTAGCAAGTACAACAGTTGCCGGATTAAGAGGTGTAGATGTTGCGCAAGTCCCTGCTGCCTTTGATAAGATCAACAACCAATTTATCGGTATTTTATCAGGTTTAATTGGTGCTTGGTGCTATAACAAATTTGGTCAGGTACAACTACCCGCAGCTTTAGCCTTCTTTAGCGGTAAACGTTTAGCGCCAATCATGACTTCTGTCTTCATGTTATTGACATGCGGTATTTTATACTTCGTATGGCCAACTGTTTATGGAGGATTAGTCGCTTTTGGTGAAAGTATTCTTGACTTAGGTGCAGTAGGTGCCGGTATCTTCGGTTTCTTCAACCGTTTGTTAATTCCAACCGGTTTACACCATGCCTTAAATTCAGTATTTTGGTTTGATGTAGCTAATATCAAGGATATTACTAATTTCTTGAATGGTACGGGTACACCTGGTGTAACAGGTATCTATCAGGCCGGATTCTTCCCAATCATGATGTTTGGTTTACCGGCAGCCGGTTTAGCAATGTATCACACTGCAAAACCTGAAAAGAAAAAAACAGTCGGCTCTTTAATGATGGCAGCTTGTTTTGCGGCTATTTTAACCGGTGTAACAGAACCGTTAGAATTTGCTTTCATGTTCTTAGCACCGGGATTATATCTTGTTCACGCATTATTAACAGGTATTTCATTATTTATCGCAGCACAATTCCAATGGATTGCCGGATTTGCTTTCTCAGCTGGTCTATGTGACTTCTTATTGTCATTGAGAAATCCGTTAGCTGTCAATATCTTAATGTTAATTCCGTTAGGTTTAGTTTTCGCAGTGGTTTACTATTTCTTATTCAGATTTATCATTGTGAAATTCAACTTAAAGACACCTGGTAGAGAAGATGATGATATTTCAGAAGAAGAAATGAACACTTCATTATCTAACAGCAATTTTGACGAAGTTGCAAGGGTAATCTTTGCTGCCTTAGGCGGACATGATAACGTTGTGGCAATTGATAACTGTATCACACGTTTAAGATTAGATGTTAAAGATTCTACGGCGATTGATGAAAAAGCGATTAAGCGTGCCGGTGCAGCCGGAGTGCTTCGTCCAAGTAAGGATTCTGTACAAGTTATTATTGGGACACAAGTACAATTTGTTGCAGATGCTATGAAAAAATTATAAAATTGAATAAAAGTCGTTAATAACGAAAAAAGTATTTAGATGAGTAAAAGGAGAGTGCAAAATGAGAATTATTAAAATCTACAATAATAATATAGCTTCTGCACTTTCTGATGATTACGGTGAAATTATCGTCACTGGCTCTGGGATTGGTTTTCAAAAGCGAGCCGGAGATTTGTTAGACGAATCGAAGATAGAGAAAACTTATCTGTTTCAGGACAAGTCCAAGAATCGCCTCAATCAGATGATTGCGGAAGTACCAATCGAATATCTTGAGATTGCCGATGCAATTATTAAAAAAGCGAGCAAAGAACTAAAAACAGAGTTCAGTGATGAATTATTTATTGCGATAACTGATCATATTTCTTTTGCGATTAGAAGGTTGAAGGGAAATATTATTCTTCCTAATCTTTTGATGAATGAGATTAAAACATTATACCGTGAGGAATATCAAGTGGGTCTTTGGGCGATAGATTATATTGAAAAGAAAACCGGCTATCGTTTAGAAAATGATGAAGCCGGCTATCTTGCATCCCATTTGGTTAATTTCTCATTAAATCATGCATCCAGCAATGCGGTTAAGATATTGACTTTTACAAAAGATGTATTGGGTATCATTGAAAAAACAATGGGTGTTTCTTTAGAGGAAAACAGCAATCAATATTCACGTCTATCTATTCATCTAAAATTTTTGGCCGAACGTATTTTTAGAAATGAAGATGTAAGTATGATGGATACAACAGGACAGATTAGAACCACACTTAACGATAGTAATAATAAGTTGACTATATGTGCTAATCGGATTGCTGATAAGCTGAAGCAAACGTATGATTATCAGTTGTCACCGGATGAGAAAACATATTTGTGTATTCATATTTTAAATAATACACGCTGATCAAATAAATCAACACAAGAACGTTAGGAAATCATTTTCCTGACGTTTTTTATGTGGCTTAAAAAGTGCTCTGAAAAGCTTTTGCTTCCTTTGACTTTGTCATTGTCTACCTATGCCTCTATATAAAATATGAAACAAAGATGTTTAGTGTTTATGGAATATGTCAAGATAAGTTTGCTCTTTTATTGACACTTATTTCTATTTCGTAGATAATAGCTATATGAGAAGTTAAGGGAGAGATCATAATGAAAGAACTTAATTTATATTTCATGCGACATGGTAAGACTGTTTTTAACGAAAAAGATATTGTTCAGGGGTGGTGCGATTCTTTATTGACAAAAGACGCCATTAAAGAGGCTGAGCTTTTGAAAGATGAGATGAAGCAGTTGAATATTGATACAGTTTACACATCGCCGATGCTTCGGGCAAGACAAACCGCTAACTGTGTTTGTCCTTGGGTAAAACCAATCGAAGATACAAGATTGATGGAAATACATTATGGCTACTTAGAGGGAGAATCTGCCAAAACGTTGCAGTTATTTTATCCTAAACGCTATGATTTTGAGAATTTTGAAGGTTTTGCGGGTGGCGAATCATGGCAAGAAGCCGGAGAGAGATTTGCATCAGCTGTTACAGATATCATTGAAAATGCCAAGGATCAACAAAATATTTTAATCGTCAGTCATGGTGCTATTATCACTTGGTTTTTGCATCAAATTGATTCTCATATAAATAAAAAAATAGCTAATTTAGCTTATATTAAAGTCGTATATGATGATAGTTTCCATATTGAATAAAATCAAAAAGGGGTTCTTCCTTTTTTTATTTTATGAAAGCACTTTAAATTAAGGGGCAAACATGATAAAATAGAGGTAAGGAAAAAGGAGGAGTAAGACATGGGATTTCCTAAAGGATTTTTATGGGGTGGCGCAACTGCTGCCAATCAGTGTGAAGGTGGATATCAAGCAGGTGGCAGAGGCTTAGCCAATGTTGATATTATCCCTCATGGTAAAGACAGATATTTTGCGATGTCAGGGCACATGACAAACTTAGAACCGGACACAGAGCATTTCTATCCGGCAATGGAAGCCATTGATATGTATCATCATTGGAAAGAAGATATTGCATTGTTTGCTCAAATGGGCTTCAAAACATATCGTATGTCAATTGCTTGGTCAAGAATTTTCCCAAATGGTGATGAAGAAGAACCTAATGAAGAAGGGTTAAAATTCTATGAAAACATTTTTAAAGAATGTCAAAAACATGGCATTGAACCATTAGTTACGATTACTCATTTCGATTGTCCGATTCATTTAATTAAGACTTATGGCGGCTGGAAAAACAGAAAGCTAATCGACTTCTATAAGCGCTTAGTTACTGTTTTATTTACACGCTATAAAGGTTTGGTTAAATATTGGTTAACGTTTAATGAAATTAACGTCATTTTACATTTACCATTCATGGGTGCAGGTTTAGTTTTTGAAGAAGGCGAAAATGAAACTGCAGCTAAATACTTATCTATTCACCATGAATTAGTTGCGAGTGCTTGGGCAACAAAGATTGCTCATGAAATCGATCCCGAAAATATGGTAGGTTGTATGTTAGCAGCGGGATATGTCTATCCGTTTACTTGTAAACCGGAAGATGTCTTCGGTGCTTATGAAGCTAATCGTGAAAATTATTTCTTTATCGATGTACAATCAAAAGGTGAATATCCTCGCTATGCAAAGAAATTCTTTGAGCGTGAAGGTATCGATGTGCAAATGACAGAAGAAGACGCTGTAATTTTAAAAGAAAATACAGTTGATTTCATTTCATTCAGTTACTATTCAACACGTTGTGTATCAACCGATCCTAAGGATTTAGATGGTAATGCCAATGCGATGATGGCTAGTGCTAAGAATCCATATTTGAAAGCTTCTGAATGGGGCTGGCAAATTGATCCATTAGGTTTACGTATGACTTTAAACACATTATACGACCGATACCAAAAGCCATTGTTCATTGTTGAAAATGGTTTAGGGGCTAAAGATGAACCTGATGAAAATATGTATGTTGCAGATGATTACCGTATTGACTACTTAAGAGAACATATCAAAGCAATGAAAGATGCCATTGAATTAGATGGTGTTGACTTAATTGGATATACAACTTGGGGTTGTATTGACTTAGTGTCTGCATCTACCGGTGAAATGTCTAAACGTTATGGCTTTATCTATGTTGATAGAGATGATGCCGGTCAAGGAACAGGTAAGCGTACACCTAAAAAATCATTTGATTGGTATAAAAAAGTTATTGCTTCTAACGGCGAAGACTTAGATTAGTAATGAAACAAAGCGAACTTCGGTTCGCTTTTTATGTTCCAATATAAAAAGAGTGCTGATTTTATATGGGAAGCACTCTTATTTAGAAAGATGAATATTTTGCCAACGTTTCCTTTCGACTTCTTTTAAAAATTTGCTTGGTGTATTTAAAGCATGGGCTAAAACATCGGCATCTTTTAAAATTTCACATAAACCATCATGAATTTTATCTTTGTCTGAATGATGGACAATCGCTTGGGTAACGACTTCAATTTCAGCAGGAGATAAATGGGTGGCTGTTTCTAAAATAGTTTTTGCCATATCGGCACTGCGCTTGGCATGATTTCCTTCATAATGAGAGGTATAATAAGCAATGTCGTGTAGATAACTGGCGATTTGAGCTAAATCTAGACGTTCATTTTTTTGCTTTGCCAAAAGTGTGGAGAAATGAACAACCGCAAAAGTGTGTTCAATGCCGGTATTTCTAAAATCTATATCGTATTGCTCCATGATTTTTTGAAGGAAAATATTTCTGATTTTTTCGGTATCTGTCATACTTTTCTCAATCCTTTCGGATAATAATTTTTCAAAACTCCTTGAACTTCTTTGACAAAGCCTAATGGTTTACCATCTACTAAAACTAGCCCGAAGCCATTACTTTGGTGACCTTCTAAAGTTTCCCCATGCAAATACTTTTTGATTTCCAAGCTATCAATATCAAAATCGTAAGTTCGCATAGCTTCTTCCGGTTTCAAGGCAAGCGCTAAGGAATGACTAGGTTCAAAGCGATTTTTCTTACATTCGCCTAGGTACAATCCATTTCTTAAAATACGAGCTTTCTTTAAATCTAAATAAGGATAAGGTAAGGCATAAATGTGATTATTTGAAGCATACAAGTACTCAGGTACAGGTATAAGTAAGTTGTTTTCATAGAAAGAAGCGACTAATTGTTTTTGCTCTTTTGTTAAATTGCTTTTTAGTATAGAGAATTGTGAGGTTGTTGTTGCTTGTGTTTTTTGGAGTTGGGCAATGAAATGCCCTTCGCCATTAAAACGATGCGGGTATAAACGAATGACACCTTCTAAGTCGATACCTTGTGTATATCCTTTTTTTAAAGTGATTGGCAACAGTTTTAGAGGCAGGGTGTTTAAGGCATTTTGAATTTGGTCCTCGTTCTCTTCTTTGGCATAGGTACAAGTAGAATAAATCAAGAAGCCGCCTTGTTTTAACAGAGTGCAAGCTAGTTGAAGAAGTTTTGCTTGAATATCGGCACATTCCTTGACTTTATCTTTTGACCATGTATCTTTGGCTTGGTCGAGTTTGCGAAACATTCCTTCACCCGAGCAAGGTGCATCAACAATGACAGCATCAAAAAAGCCGGGTAAAATAGTAGCTAGATAGCTAGGGTCGGTATTGGTAACGATCGTATTTTTTAGACCGAAACGTTCAATGTTTTCCGAAAGAATTTTAGCACGTGAGGCCACGATATCATTGGCAATCAGTAGCCCATCATCGCCGATCATTAAAGCGGCTTTGGTTGATTTTCCTCCCGGAGCAGCACACATATCTAATACCCGCATTCCTTTTTTTAAATCTGCAATTTCTCCCACTAACATGGCACTTGGTTCTTGAATATAATAAAGACCGGCATCATGATAAGCTAATTTTCCTAAAGGTAGCTTCTCTTTATCAAAATAATAGCCATGCTTAACGTAGGGGTGAGGGTGTAGCTGATATTTTTTAGCGATATTATCAAGAGGATCTTTGTTTGCGTTGATGTGAATGGCACGTTGTGAAGGCTTATCTAATGCTTTGACAAAATCTTCATATTCACTTCCCAATAGCTTTTGCATTCTTTCAAAAAATTCTTCTAACATTTTAACCAGCTCCTTTGGTATTCATTTTAGCATATTTCTGGTTAAAAAAGTAGAAAAAAGAAAATGGTTTTATTTTGACTTACTTGCCTTGCTATTTATGATTTTATAGAATATGGTTAGAATAAGCAGAAATCAATAAAATAGGCAAAAGAGTTGAATAAATCAATTAAAAACTTCCAAATAAGGTTGTTTTACTTAAAAGAATAAAGGCTATTTGTCCCAAAATCATGCGATAAGGGTGTGGATAAAATTAAAAATATCTTATGTTTATCAATGCTTTTTAAAATTTATACTTTTAAAATGAAGGCAGGAGTGTTAGAGTGAATATAGGTGGTCATAACAATGAGTAAAATACCATCAACACTTATTGATGGCTTAAAATCTTCTGAAACCATGGTGAGATATGATGCCTCATGTAAAAGAATATTGCAGGAGAAAATGCTTCTTGCGTTATTATTGAAATCGTGTATAGAAGAGTTTAGATGTTATGATATGAACAAGATTATAGAATGTATTGAAAGTTATCCTAAAGATATAAAGTCTAAGGATAGGACTCCGAGAATTCTTGGAATGAATAGTGAAGATTTTGGGGTGAATGATGGTAAAGTAATTTTTGATATATGTTTTTATGCAAAGTTCCCTTTTAAAGATGATGGTGTGATTGTCGATATTGAAGCACAAAACGGTAGAGTGCATTTCAAAAGAGCTTTTTACTATGCTGCAAGGTTTGCTTCGTTACAATACAGACGTATTTTTCACAAGAGTCATTACGATAAGATATGTAAAGTGGCAAGTATATGGATTATTATCGATCCGCCCAAGAAGAAAAGAAACTCAGTGAATATTTATAAGTTGCATGAGAAAGAACTTTTTGGACATTTTAAGGAAAAGGAAAATATCTACAATTTGATGGATATCGTTTTAATTCATTTGGGAACTTTGCAAGATGAACTGGCAGATATTTTAGTTTTATTGGATACCATATTTTCAGAAGAGATAAGTATCGATAAGAAAAAAGAGATTCTACAAAAAAGGTTAAAATTAAATCTATCAGAAAAACTAGAAAAGGAGTTGAAAGGTATGTGTAATTTTAGCGAGGCAATAGCTAAACGGAACATGAAGAAAGGCATACTTCAAGGTAGAGAAGAAGGCATATTGTTGATTCTAAGACAAATGATGAAAGAAATGCACTTAGATGCTAATGGTGTCGTGGAGTTATTAAATTTTCCTACACAAGAAAAAGAGAAGTACTTAAGTCTACTTCGCTAAACGTGAAATGCGAAGTTGATTAAAATCGCTCCTCAATTTTTTGCTCTGCAAAACTATTTCGTTTTAATTGAATGAAAGTATGCTTTTTGATTTACCTTCCTATCGGTATGCGTATATTATCATTGATTAGACAAATAGTATGGGTGTATAGTCGTTATGAATTTCTGATTGACAAGATAAGATTTAGTACGATCTTTTTTGACAACTATATTATAGGTTGTTTTAAAATAAAATGAAATGAAAGAAGGGTAGTATTAGACAGGTTGTTGACTCATAAAACATTTAGATAATTGACCAAATTTTGAGCTGCAAAAGATGTAAAAAAAGATGATAAAAAGCTTGACGATTAGCCATGTTTATGTTAATATATCTAAGTAAATGAAAAGTAGTGGAAAGAAGAAGTGCCTACTTCTCGCCCGATCGCTTGCAGGTGATGGGCAAATGTCACTAAGATAAACGGTTATCTTAATGAGAGAAAATGTGGGTGCTTGTGCGCTCACTTTTTATTTGTTCACAACTTTAAATTACATGGAGGTGGCTATTATTAGCAAGTATATTAACACGAAGTCAGATGAACTTGTGAATGAAAACATTCGCTTCAAAGAAGTGCTAGTGATTAATCAAGATGGGACACAATTAGGTGTGAAATCTCGCAATGATGCATTACGTATTGCAAGAGAAGCAAATCTTGATTTGGTCTGCGTGGCAGCTAATGCCAAAACACCGGTTTGCCGTATTATGAATTACGGTAAATATCGTTTTGAACAGCAGAAAAAAGCAAAAGAAATGAAAAAAAACCAAAAGACATTTACAGTCAAAGAGATTCAGCTTTCCCCAACAATTGATACACATGATGTTAATACTAAATTAAAACATGCGCTTAAATGGTTGGAGTCAGGTGATAAAGTAAAGGTTGGAGTTAATTTCAGAGGACGTCAGATGGCTCATATTGACATTGGTGAAAAGATACTGAAAGAATTTCTTGATCAATGTGCAGAAGTTTGTGTTATTGAAAAACCTGCCAAACTTGAAGGAAGAAATTTATATGCTATAATTGCACCCAAAAAGAAATAAGAAGATTTAGGAGGACAAAACGATGCCAAAAATGAAATCTCACAGTGGATTAAAAAAACGCTTAAAAACAACAGCTAGCGGTAAATTAAAACGCGGACATGCTTATGTATCTCACTTATCACACAACAAAACACATAAGCAAAAGAAACATCTTGCAAAAGCAACTTTAGTTTCAGCTTCAGATTACAAGAGAATTAAAACAAGAGTAAATTGTAAATAGATATAGGAGGTATATAAAATGGCAAGAGTTAAAGGTGGATTCACAACTAGACGTAGAAGAAAGAAAGTCTTAAAATTAGCCAAAGGTTACTATGGTAGTAAACATACATTATATAAAACAGCTCATGAACAAGTAATGCATTCATTAAAATATGCTTACAGAGATAGAAAAAATTTAAAACGCGAAATGAGAAAATTATGGATTGCTCGTGTTAACGCAGCAGCAAGAATGAATGATTTATCATATTCTCAATTGATTCATGGTTTAAAATTAGCTAACGTTGAAATCAACAGAAAAATGCTTTCTGAAATCGCTATTGCCGATCCAAAAGGATTTACTGATATCGCTAATGTAGCTAAACAAGCTTTAGCAGCTAAATAGTGTTGAAACGGTCCGAATGACCGTTTTTTTATATGGCTATTGCTAGACAATCATCTAATCTAATGTTATACTTATATCTAACAAAGGAGGTGCCTAGATGCGAGTTCGTTTAAAAAAACATGCAAGTCGTGTTGACGAAGCTATAGATTTAGTGTCTTATGTCATGAATGACTATAATTATGAGTTGCAAAAACAAAGGATATTAGAAAAATATCATTTTGATGTTTTTGATGTCGAGAAGATGATGGATAGTCGAAGCAAGATTGCAAGACTGTTTCAGCGTGATTTCCAAACTCATCATGAAGTTTTGAATTTCTTTTTTGCTAAACGCTCCAATGCTTTCTCATTAGCTCGTTTCTTTTTGAAAACACCTTATTTTCAGGCTGAAAAAAGAAGATGTCGTGCTGTTTTTTACGAAGATGAAAACCGTGTTGAAAG
>CAJUOR010000032.1 GCA_910588165.1 uncultured Thomasclavelia sp. | reverse complement strand
CTCATATCGAAAATAATCAAACAAGAAATCAAGATAACTATCTTGTTTGAGATGGGTGCTTAAAAATTCAAAAATGTCATTTGCAACAGCCTTTTGATTTAATAATGCCGCTAATATTTCAAGGGCTCGATTTTCAATTCCCACATAGTTAGTATAACTTTCGTCATTTCTTAAATCTTCTAATCGCAATAATAAGTGTTTTAAATGGTGAAAAGTTATTTCCGGTTTGGTGATATTTAATCCTTCCATCAATTCAAACAAGCGTTTTTCAAAAACAATATCATCATCTTTGCCACACCCATAGTCTAAAAAAATCTGATTCAGCATATATCCTTGAAAAGCCTCATTAGATAAATTAGATTGCCATAAAGTTTTAAGCAAGTCCATATCACTGGATAGAGCCTTTCTTAAAAGCTGATTTTTTTCTTCTTCGCTCAATTTCATAATTAGGGTATCAATATTTGGAATATCAAAAGGCATATCCAAGTTTTCAAGGTAAATCAAACAAGCTGCTATGTGTTTACACAAACTATGCTTTTTCCCTTGCGGGCAACTACATTTAGCTTTGCCTATACGATTGTTTTCTAAAGAGATAAAGACACGATACTTTTCTTTGACGATAAAATAATATTGATTTTCTTGTTGCTTTTGTAAAGTCACTAAGCCATTATAATATAGACTATACCCTCTTTCAATGATATGACTTTCAAAATGCCCACGCCACTCCTGTAACATGATTATCACCCCTCTTTCTTTATTTTTTGACTAATAGAGCCACACTTTCAACTCCATAAGTCATTGGGAACATATCAACCGGTTGAACTTTAACTAATTCGTAGCCTCTTTCTTTCATATATGCAATATCTCTGGCTTGAGTTGCCACATTGCACGAAACATAGACAAAACGTTTCGGTGCTAATGCAACTACAGAATCCAAGAAATCTTGTGAACAGCCTTTTCGTGGCGGATCGCATACCACAACATCAATCGGAACATCTACTTTCTTCATAAAGTCTTTAGCATCGGCAACTTCAAATTCCACATTATCAATCTGATTAGCCAAAGCATTTCGTTTCGCATCTTCGATAGCTTCTTTTACGATTTCAACACCATAAACTTTTCGGGCGTATCTAGCTAAAAATAACGAAATAGTCCCTATGCCACAATAAGCATCAATCACTGTTTCACTTCCGGATAAAGCAACGAAATCCAAAGCATAGCGATAGAGTTTCTCGGCTTGGATAGGATTAACCTGATAAAACGATTTAGCCGAAATCTGAAACTTAATATCCTCTAAATAATCTTCAATATAGCCTTGACCATACCAAATAATCTCTTGCTCACCTAAGATGACATTATCATGTCTTTCATTAACGTTTTGAATAATTGTTTTTAGATTAGGGAAAGCTTGAGTTAATTTTTCAATCACTACTTCCTTTTTTCTAAAGGATTTGCCATTCGTAATCAGCACTAACATTAAATCATCTGTATATTTTGCTGCCTTAACTAAAATATGACGTAAGCACCCCTTATGTGTGATTTTATCATAAGCACTAATATGCAATTCATCTAAGACTTCCCTTACTTTTTGACTTAAAACATTCGCTCTTTGATCTTGAATAAAGCAGACATCATTCGCAATAATCTCGTTGGTATGACGACGATAAAAGCCTGTAACCAAATGACCGTTTTCAATTCCGCAAGGTAGTTGCACTTTATTACGATAATGATACCCCTCTGCCATCATATGACAGTTCGCAACTTCAACATCATCAATATGGGCAATTCGAGTCAAACAGTCTTTAACATACTTCGTTTTAAAACGTTGCTGTTCGGCAACTGAGAAATGTTGCAAATGACAGCCACCGCAAGCTTTAAAAAGCGGACAAATCGGTTTCACTCGTTCTTTAGATGGTCGATGCAATTTGATTAAACGAGCTATGCCATAGGTTTTAAGCACCTTAATAACCTTTAATTCCCCTACCTCATGCACAAGCATATCCTTAACAAAGTAAGGTACCCCATCTACTTTAACAATTCCCATGCCATCATAAGTATAATCTATACATTCGCCTTCAAAATACTGATTCTTTTGAAGCATTTGTCTTCCTCCTTTAAAAAAAGACGAGCATTGCCCGTCTTATTCATCTTTATTGTCTTCAGCCTGTTGTTCATGTAATTTATCAACTAAATCAGGATCTCTTGGTGTAGCATAAGTGAAATTGATTTTATCACTGTTTGGATGCTTAGAACCAAAAATCGGATAATCTTCACCAACACCTTTAATGGTAATATCAACATGATATTTAGTGCTATCTTTTTTATTAGCGGCAGTCAGTAAATCACTGTATTCTTTCTTTTCATTAGATTTAGGTAAACCGACATTTTTATCTAACTCTTTCAAAATGGTTTTAGTTGCTTTAGCGGCAGCCTCACCATCTTGACCTTCAGCCATAGTTATTTTAATTTCAATTGTTTTACATTCAACTTGGATAGATAAATCACTTACCCCATCAAGATTAGCCTTCATATTGTCAACAGTTGTCTTGATGGCTGTTTCTTTAATTTCAGCCATACCTGCACAGCGATCACCGTAAACAGGTCCGTCATTTCTTGAAATAGACCAAACATATCCCATAACTAAGGCTACAATGGCAACAAAAACAATAATCATCCAGTAAATAGGTTTAATTTTCTTTTTACCTTTTTTCTTAGAAACAGGCTTTTTACTTTTAGATTTTACTGTTGGATTTTTCTTTTCAACTTTTTTTTCTTTTGGCATTAAATCTTTAACACCATATTCCTTTGTTTCTTCATTTTCGAGCATATTCTCACCCTCTCAAAAACATTTTATCAAAAAACTTACTATTTGTATAGTATTTATTTGACTATGCAATTTTTTCTTTCAATAACGCTGTTACTAATTGATTGGTTAATTGGGGATTAGCTTGACCTTTAGTTGCCTTCATAATTTGACCGACAATAAAGCCAACCGCACGTGTCTTACCATTTCGATAGTCTTCGATTAACTGAGGATTTTGCGTTAAAATATCTTCTGCTATATTTTTTAATTCTGATGTATCGGACATTTGCTTCATGCCTTTTTCATCTGCAATATCGCTAGGATTTTTACCACTGCTCATCATTTCTTCAAAAACAATCTTGGCTTGTTTTCCGGAAATAGCGCCCTCTTTAATCATTTGTACCATTTCAGCTAATTGTTGAGGTTGCATCAACATATTTTCAAAGGCAATCTTATTTTTACTTAAAAATGCAGGCACTTCAACTAATAACCAGTTAGCAATAAGCTTATATTCCTTACAAGTTTCTAAACACTTTTCATAGTAATCTGAAACATCTTTACTTGTTACCATCTGTTTAGCTAAGGCTTCAGGTAATTCGTAGTCTTTCATATAACGAATAGCTCTGCTATCAGCCATTTCAGGTAAAGCCTCTTTAATAGAGGTAATCCATGCTTCATCTAATTTAATCGGCAAAATATTTGGTTCTGTATAATATTTATAGTCAACCGCATCACCTTTGTCACGCATTTTAACCGTCTTTTTAGTCGCTTCATTAAAACGCATGGTTTCTTGCTTAACCTCTTGCCCGGCATCTAAAATTTCAGCTTGTCTTTCTACCTCATACTCTAAAGCCTTTTGAACATTTGAAATAGAGTTTAAGTTTTTAATTTCTGTTTTTGTACCGAACTTTTCTTCGCCAAATGGTCTTAACGAGATATTGACATCACAACGCATAGAGCCTTCCTCAAGCTTAGCATCAGATACTTCGGTATATAAGAAAATGCTTCTTAGCTTTTCTAGGTAAGCCGCAGCTTCCTTACCGGAGCGAAGTGTCGGCTTAGTAACGATTTCGATTAACGGGATACCAGCACGGTTATAGTCAATTAAAGTAAAATTGGAATAGTGAACTTGCTTTGCGGTATCTTCTTCCATATGTAATCTTTCAATTTCCACACGTTTGATTTCTCCGTCAACCTCAATATCTAAATAGCCGTTACGTCCAATCGGACGTTTATCTTGGGTAATTTGGAAACCTTTAGGCAAATCTGAATAATAATAGTTTTTTCTATCAAACCATAAAGTTGAGTCTATATCCATGTGCAAAGCATGACAGACACGCAAAGCATATTCGACACCTCTTTTATTTAAAACCGGTAATGTGCCGGTAAATCCTAAATCGACAACATTGGTTTGTGTATTGTAGGCTTCACCGAAAGTTACAGGTGCACTTGAAAACATTTTTGATTTTGTCTTTAATTCACAATGGACTTCTAATCCGATGACTGCTTCATATTTCATTAGGCCTTACCTCCTGAAAACTGATTTTTGTATGGTAACGCATTTTCCAACGCATAACCGGCATTTAAGACTCTCTGTTCTTCAAATAAACGCCCCATAATATTGATATTAAATGGCATATCATCACTCATACCAATCGGAAGTGATAAGCTAGGTGTTCCGGCAAAATTACCTAAAACCAGGTTGTTTTCCAAAATGATATACTGACTTGACAGACGATTATCTTGAGCCTCTTGAATCGTAGGAGCTTTTTCATTTGAAACAGGTGTTAAAATTAAATCATAGGTTTGATAGATACGGTTTAATTCCTCTACAATCAAACGACGGACACGTTGGGCTTTTTTAAACATCTTTTCTTGATTTTCTGTCGCTAAAGCTAAAGTTCCAAGGACAAAACGACGCTTGATGTGACTGCCAAAGCCTGCTGTTCGTGATGCTACCATCACTTCATCGGCACTTTCAGCCGGTACACGTAAACCGTATTTGATGCCATCTAAACAAGCGTGATTACTTGTAGCCTCTGAATTGGCGATAATTGTGTAAACCGGTAAAGCACACATCAATAGGTTTTCATCCATAGATACAAAATCAACCGTTGCCCCCATTTCTCTATATAAATCTAAACTATGATCGAATGCTTTCTTAACATCAGGATTTGTGATTTGATCATAAACATTTTTTAAAACCGCAATTTTTTGACCGAGCATATCACTAGATAAATTTTCATAATAATGTTCAACCGGTTTTAAACTTGAAGTCATGTCTTTGTCATCACGACCGGCCATCGCTTCAATCACAATTGCCATATCTTCGACATTTCTAGTGAATGCTCCGACGTGATCTAAACTTGAAGCATAAGGAATTACACCAAAACGTGAAATACGTCCCCATGTTGGTTTAAAACCGACAACACCACAGAAACCGGCAGGTTTTCGGATAGAATCTCCGGTATCACTACCTAAAGCGAATGGGACAACACCACTACCGACAAGTGCTGCACTTCCCCCTGATGACCCCCCTGAAATACAATCTGTATTCCATGGATTAGCTACCGGTCCGGTTAAGGCAGACTTATTTGTTCCACCCATCGCTAATTCGTCCATGCTTGACTTACCTACGATAACAGTACCTCGCGCATTTAATTTATCTACAACAGTTGCATTGTAAACCGGAACATAGTTTTCTAAAATCCTGCTTGAAGCGGTTGTAGGAATTCCTTTGGTTGAGAAGTTATCTTTATAAATCACCGGAATCATACTTAACATATCATTAGCATCAAAACTAGCTTCTTCTAATTTAGCCATGGCTTCTTCTTTAGTTACAGTTACCAAAGCGTTTAAACGATCTTGTTGTTTTTCTAATTCGTTAAACAAATCCTCATAATAAGCTTTAATACTTGACGGATTTTCTTTAAACATCTCATGTAATTCTTTAATTGTATAAGCTCTCATTATCCCACCACCTTTGGTACACGAATCTGATTTTCAACGACATCAGGTCCATTTGATAAAATTGTTTCTACATCAACCACATCATTAGGTTCGTCTTCTCTTAAAAATGTTGTTTCTAATTCATAAGGGAAATATAAAGGGTCAACACCTTCTGTGTCAATAGCTTCTAAAGCTTTGACATGATGCATGAACACTTCATACTCTTTAATCATCATTGGCATTTCTTCATCACTTAATCTAAACATTGTTCTTAATGCCAATTGTTTTAATTTTTCATTTAATTCTTCCATGCCTGCTCCTCCAATTTCTATGTAAAAGCATAGTGCTTATTTTCTCAAGAAAAAAGGGCTAGAGAAATGGCTAACCGCATTTTTTCTTACTGCCCTATTTTACCATATTTGCCGAATTTATCAATACTATTCTTAAGATTTAAAGTTTTGCCAAACAAATCTTATGATATTTTTAAGAAGCTAGTTTTTTTAAAGCCGGGTGTCCTGCCATCAAGTTTTTAATTCCGTAAGGTAGTGGAAAAGCAATTTGTAAAGTATCTCCGTTAATCTTCAAAACAACCCCTTTGCCAAAGACATCATGTAAGACCAATTCTCCGATTTTCCAATCCCCCATCTCAACATCATACATTTTTTGAGAAGAAGTCGGTCGACTCATCACGTAGTTTTTTTGAACGTAACGCTGCGATTTACCGTTGTGTTCCAAAAATTCATCAGCCACTTCACTAATAAAACGACTGATTGATTTTGGACCGTGTGAAACATAACTGTAGCCCTGACTTTCAACTAAATACAACTGTTGCATAGCTCTTGTGTATGCAACATAGGCTAGACGTCTTTCTTCTTCCAAGCCGGCATCGCCACTTTCTTCTAATGATCGCATACTTGGGAAAATATTTTCCGATAAGCCAATAACAAAAACATAAGGGAACTCCAATCCTTTAGACATATGTATTGTCATCATCGAAACATATTGCCCATTATCATCGACATCTTGATTTGTGTATAACGCAACCTCTTGTAAATAATCTTGCAACGTTATTTCCACATTTCTTTCTAAAAAACTGGCAATACTGTTTTTTAATTCCATCAAGTTTTGAATACGTGCTTCCTCTTGATCCTGACTTAACATCTCCATATACCCTGAATCAGCTAATAAACGATCATATAATTTCAATAAATCTCTTTCTTGTTTTAAATTTTCAATCAAAGTTACAAACTGAATAATCTGCTTCTTCACTCTTGCCGATAAACTCAAGGCTTGAAAATGTATGGCACAAGCATCATAGAGCGAACAGTCGAATAACTCAGCTTGCTGTCTGATTTTTTCAATCGTTTTTTCACCGATACCACGTGCCGGTACGTTAATAATTCTTTCAAAAGCTAAGTCATCTCCAACCGCAATTAAACGTAAATAGGAAAGAATATCTTTGACTTCCTTACGATTAAAGAATTTCAAGCCACCGAAAATACGGTATGGAATTTTATTATTGATAAACTCCTGCTCTAATTGTCTTGATAAATAGTTAGCTCGATATAGTACCGCAAAATCCTTATAATTTAAGCCTTCGACATTGGCTATCGTTGATTCAATTTGTTCGGCTACATACTGCGCTTCTGCTTCATCACTCTCAGCACAGAAATGAATAATCTTGGTTCCCCCATCATTATCTGTAAATAAATCTTTTTCTAATCTGTCACGATTGTGACTAATCAGGGTATTAGCGGCATTTAAAATATTTTTAGTTGAACGATAATTGCGATTTAAGTAAATCGTTTTGGCATTTTCAAAAGATTTCTCAAAATCCATAATATAACGGATACTAGCCCCTCTGAATGAGTAAATCGTCTGATCAGGATCGCCGACAACACAAACAATCGTATCAGGTCCGGTTAATAATTGAACTAAGCGATAGTTTTGATAATCAACATCTTGAAATTCATCAACATGAATATATTGAAAACGTGATTGCCAATAACTGCGAATATCATCATACTCGGATAAAATCTTAACGGCAAATAAAATCAGGTCATCAAAATCTAATAGAAAATGCTCTTGTTGATATTTGGTATATGCCCCATATAATAAAGCTTTATTTTTTTCACCATATAAATTCCCTGCTTGCATTAAAGCCATTTCAGGTGTAATATTGCTGTTTTTAAAGGTTGAAATAGCACTCAAAGCTGAATTATAGCTAATAATCTTTGAATCAATATGATATTCTTTATATAAATTTTTCATCAAAGCTTTCTGATCTTCCTCGTCCATAATCACAAAGCTCGTTGGGTAATTAAGCACACGAATATGTTGTCTTAAAATACGCACACATAACGAGTGAATCGTGCATAACAAAACACCTGTATTTTCTGAACCTAGTAATTGTTCAACACGATGACGCATTTCATTTGCCGCCTTATTCGTAAAGGTGATGGCTAAAATAGAACGTGGGTTAATCCCGATATTTTCAATAAGATAAGCAATACGATAAGTAAGCACTCTAGTCTTTCCGGAACCTGCCCCGGCTACTATTCTTAGGTGTCCATCTAAATATTGACAAGCTTCGATTTGTTCTTTATTTAATACTGTTGAAATATCCATGCCCTTTTCCCCCTTTTTTTGCTCAATTATTATAGCATACTTTTTATCTTGTCTTCAATATGTTATAATAAAGACAACAAGGTCATCAATAAAAATCAAGCATAAGAACTAGATAACACAAACTTTGTTGTTTAGGTAGTTGCGTTGCCTTTAATTTAGGAAATAGATGATTGAATTCTTCCATTATCGATGACTTAAATAACCCCACTGCAAGAATAAAAGCCATAATCATCAAAGTTAAGCATATGATGATTAAGAGGGCTTATGTCAGAAAAGACATTGGTCAGTTGCAAGATTAACTTCATGGGGCAAAGAATAATTCCAATCAGACAGTTACCAAAGCTATCTGATGCACTTAGGAAAATTCAATATCTACGCGTATAAGGACGCCTTATTTCCTTATAAAAATCATGATACGAGGAGTGAAACGAAATGAAAATAGGTGTACCAAAAGAACTTACCAACCATGAATATCGTGTTGGCTTAACGCCTCCGGGGGTTAAAGCATTGACGCAGTTAGGGCATAATGTTTTTGTGGAACTGGGTGCCGGTTTAGCCTCAGGTATTTCAAACAGTGAGTACATTCAAGCAGGTGCATTGATGGTAGATGCCAGCGAAATATGGAATTGCCAAATGATAGTTAAAGTAAAAGAGCCTCTTCCTAAAGAATACCCTATGATTAAAGAAAATCAACTGATTCTGGCTTTTTTACACTTAGCCAACAATGAAAGTTTACAACGTTATCTCATTGAAAAGAAAGCTACTGCTTTAGCTTATGAATGCGTTGAGAAAAAAGATGGTACTCTACCCCTTTTGTTGCCGATGTCAGAAGTTGCCGGTCGTTTGGTTGTTATGCAGGCGTGCACTTTTCTTCAAAAACAATATGGCGGTAACGGGCAGCTATTAGGTGGTGTCAGCGGTGTTGAAAGCGGACATATCGTTATTATCGGTGCAGGAGTAGCAGGTAAAGCAGCCGTCAAAATGGCAACCGGTTTAGGCACCAAAGTCACAGTTTTAGATACGGACTTAGATAAATTGAGAGCACTTGATGATTTATACCAAGGACGGATCGAAACAATTTCCAGCAATCAAACCAATATCGGTAAAGCGGTTCGTAATGCTGATGTTGTCATTTCCGCTATTTTAAAATCAGGTGAAAAATCTTCGATCATTATCACAGAATCAATGGTGCGAAACATGAAACCGGGTTCAGTTATTATGGACGTTTCCGTCGATCAAGGGGCGTCTGTGGAAACAATTGATAGAACCACAACTTATGATGATCCTGTTTTTGAAAAATACGGTGTCCTTCATTATGCTGTTACGAATATTCCGGGTGCTACACCCTATACTTCAACCTATGCTTTAGCTAATGCAACTTTAAGCTATGTCGTCGCTATTGCCGATCACGGTATTCAAGAAGCCATGGCTAAAAATCCATCTTTGGAAAAAGGTGTGGTTATTTATAATGGAAAAATTCAATAAAGAAATAAAGTTTATCCTAAATCTATCATTATTTAATATACTAATATTTTTAATTAAGTAATTATATTAGTTCATTTAAAACCAATTCAAGCTTAATAAACAAAGAGGTTCATTTGAAATGAGCCTCTTTTTCTTACTTAAATCCTCTTTAATTTTCCAGAACTAAATCCCTTCATATCATTCTTTAATTCTCTTCAAATTGTGAATTATACAATTCAGCATAGAAACCATTTCTAGTCATTAAATCATCGTGGTTGCCTACTTCTACAATATCGCCATCTTTCATGACTAAAATAATGTCGGCATTGCGAATCGTACTTAAACGGTGAGCGATAATAAAACTTGTACGTCCCTCCATCAATTTCTCCATACCTTTTTGAATCAGAATCTCTGTCCTTGTATCAACAGAAGAAGTTGCTTCATCTAAAATCAAAATCTTAGGGTCAGCTAGAAAAGCCCGAGCAATCGTCAACAACTGTTTTTGTCCTTGGGAAATATTATTGCTTTCCTCATTGATAAGTGTGTCATAACCATTTTCTAAAGTATTGATAAAATGGTCGACATACGCATTTTTAGCGGCAATTTTAACTTGTTCATCACTTGCCTCAAGTTTACCATAACGTAGATTCTCCATCACTGTGCCATTAAATAACCAAGCATCTTGTAAAACCATTCCGAATAAATCGCATAAGTCTTGCCGACGATAATTTTTAATATCGCAACCATCAATCAAGATTGCCCCACTATTTAATTCATAAAATCTCATTAACAGCTTCACAATCGTCGTTTTACCGGCACCTGTCGGACCGACAATCGCCACTTTTTGTCCGGCATGTAAATGTATATTAAAATCGTGAATAATAATTTTATCAGGATTATAGCCAAAACAAACATGATCAAATGTGACAGAACCGTGAATCTTAATCTGTTTATTTTCATCATAGATTTCAATAGGGTTTTCTACATCTTCTTCCAACTCATCTTCCTCTAAAAATTCAAAGACACGCTCAGCTGCCGCTACTGTTGACTGCAAAACATTCATAATTTGAGCAACTTGACCGATAGGCTGGTTAAATTGACGCATATATTGAGTGAAGGCTTGAATATCCCCTAACGAAATTACACCTTGAATGGTAAAATAACCACCAAGTAAACATACACCGACATACCCGATATTTCCGATAAAGGCAATAATCGGTTGTGTTAAACCTGATAAAAATTGAGAACGAAAAGCACTGTTAAACAATTTTTCATTCAGACCTTGAAATTGTTGAATTGATTTTTTCTCATAGCTAAAAGCTCGAATCGTTTCATGACCGCCATACATTTCTTCAATATGACCGTTAACCTCACCTAACGCTGCTTGTTGCAAAGCAAAATATTTTTGTGAATGTTTAACGACATTGCCCATCAAAATCATAGATAACGGTAAGACGCAAAAGGCAAAAATCGTCATTTGCCAACTGATAGATAGCATCATCACCGTAATTCCGATGACGCTAATCGCTGATGTCAACATTTGCGATAAACTTTGATTTAGAGATTGCGCAATCGTATCAATATCATTTGTAACACGACTTAAAACCTCACCATGACTGACTTTATCAAAATAAGCTAATGGTAAACGGTCGACTTTACTAGCCAATTCATTACGCAGATTATATGCGACCTTTTGCGAAACGGTTGTCATATTAAAGTTTTGGATATAGTTGCATAAAGCACTCACAACATACATACCAACTAAAATCATAATGATTTTTAAGATATAATCGAAATCAATTCCACCGACACCAGTCGCTTTATGCATAATCCCTTCAGCTAAGCTAGTGGTTGCTTTTCCTAAAATTTTAGGTCCTACAATGGAGAATATCGTAGAAGCTATGGCAAAAATCATGGCGAAAATAATCTTCGGTAAAAACGGTTTTAAATAAACAAGGAATTTTTTCATTGTTCCCTTAAAGTTTTTAGCTTTTTCAGAAGGACGTCTGCCATGTCCCATTGGTCCACCTTTACTCATGGTTCAATTCCTCCTTCGATAATTGTGAATATGCAATTTCTTGATATACTTCACATTCTTTTAATAGTTCTTCATGTTTTCCTTTCCCGACGATTTTACCTTCATCTAACACAATAATTTCATCAGCGTGCATAATCGTACTGATACGCTGTCCGACAATGATGACGGTCTGTTTATTTTGACGAGTTAATTCATTTAATTCCTTACGTAATTTAGCATCTGTCTTAAAGTCCAAAGCCGAGAAGCTATCGTCAAAAATTAGAATTTCCGGATTTTTAACTAAAGCTCTGGCAATGCTTAAACGCTGCTTTTGTCCACCTGAAACATTTGTTCCACCTTGAGCGATTTCTTCTTCTAAACCTTTTGGCTTTTCTAAAATAAAATCTTCTGCCTGAGCAATGCGAGATACCTCTAATAATTTTTCATGACTTGCCTTTTCATCACCAAAACGTAAATTAGATGCAATCGTTCCGGAGAAAAGAACACCCTTTTGTAAGACCAAACCTATTCTTTGTCTTAAATCATCGCTTGCCACATTTCGAATATCCACGCCATCAACTTTAATAGAACCGGAAGTTACATCAAAGAAACGTGGAATTAACTGAATAATCGTTGATTTTCCGGAACCTGTAGAGCCGATAATTGCTGTTGTTTTACCCGGACTTGCCTCAAAGCTAATGTGACTTAGTACCTCTTCATTTGCTCCGGGATATGAAAAGCTGACATCTTCAAAAGAAACTACACCTCTCATTTCTTCTTTCAACGGTAAAGCTTGCTTAGGTTCTTTAACTAATGGTTCTGTTTCCAAAACTTCAAATATACGGTCACAGGCAACACTAGCACGAGGCAACATCACAAAAATCATCGCAATCATAACAAAGGACATAATAATCTGCATTGAATATTGCATAAACGCCATCATATCTCCGATATTTGTATAGCCGTAATCAATTTGATGCCCGCCTACCCAAATAATCAACAAAGAAATACAGTTAAGAATAAACATCATCAAAGGCATGACCGAATTCATCACACGGTTAACAAATAAATTAAGTTTTGTCATCGCTGTATTAGCTTCATCAAAACGATTAGCTGCCTCTTTTTGATTTCCGAAAGCTCGGATAACCATCATACCGGATAAGTTTTCACGCATAACTAAGTTTAGTTTATCAACTGTTTTTTGCACTATTTTAAACTTAGGTAAAACAATCGAAAAAGTTGTGAGAATCACAGCTAATAATATACCTAATGTCAAAACAATAATCCAAGTCATACCGGCATCATTTTCCATGACACGAAGCACTGCCCCAACGCCCATAATCGGTGCATAAATCACAATTCTTAGAATCATGGTAATAACCATTTGAACTTGTTGCACATCATTGGTTGTTCGAGTGATTAAAGAAGCTGTTGAAAAGCGATTAAATTCAGCGTTTCCAAAACACGTTACTCGCTCAAAAACATCATTTCTAATCCATTTAGCTATCGTCGAAGCAACTTTACTAGCTAAAAATGCAACTGCAATAAAGGCGGCCGTTCCTATTAAGGCAATCCCTAACATCTGTAATCCCATTGTGAAGATATAATTCATTTGAATAGCTGTCGTATCTCTACCCATTTGTGTGTATAAGTCTTTAACGGCATTAGCGACGGCAATTTGAACCGCTGAATCTCCCATGGCTTCAATCTGCTTGGTTGCCTCTTGCTTCATAGCTTGAAGTTGTTCTTTAGGCATAAGTGCCAACAATTGAAACACATCGATATCTTCAGGCACTTCAAAAGGCATTTGATCTAAAAATTCCGCCTGACTCATCATATAATTGACCAATAAAGGCATCGTTAAAGCTTGATTTAACTTTTCATATGCTTCATCACTTAAATCATCATTTAAAATATATAAGGTATCTACTTTAGGATAATCCTTATGAGCTGTTGATGCTAATGTGTAACTACCTTCAACAATCGCCATATCATTGTCATCTATCAAAAGTTTTAAATGTTCATAAGTTGTACCATCAATTGCCTCAACAACACCATCTTCAATTCCCCCCGACTGAATCCCAACCGAAATAATTTTAGACATATAATCCGGTAACGCCAATTCAGTTTGAGCATTCAAATACAACAAACCGACAATCATCACAATGTAGTACCAATAGCGCTTTAAATAGCGTCCAAGTTTAAACATGGTGTGATTCCTCCTTACTCTCTTTAATCGCTTGTAACATCTTATCAATGAGGTTTCGCAATAACAAAACTTCTTCATCACTTAGAGCTGATGTCATATCATGTGAAAAAGCCAAAGCACTTTCATATCCCTTTTGTAAAGTCGCTTGTCCTTTATCTGTCAGGGAAACAAAAGTCTGACGCTTGTCATTTCTGCCACTTTCTTTTTTGATATATCCTTCTGCTTCCAATCTTTTCAAATGTAAAGAAATGGTTGCCGGACGAACCTGCATCATTTTAGCTAAATCTTTTTGTAAAACCGGTTGAGAACGCATAATCATATATAAAACAAGTGGTTGTTCCATTGATAACAATTCTGCTTCTGCCATATACTGTTTCATGTATTGATGAGACTGATGATAAAATACCCCTAGTCGATATAACAAATTGAAACGCATATCTTTATTCATCATAACACCTCCTATCATTTTCTCTATTATAGTTTGCCCTCTAACTATTGTCAACAAATATGATAAAAGCTACCAACTATCTTATGCAAAGCATTGGTTAAAATTGCATGGATTGACAATTTTTTTCAAAAATAAAACACTAACCATTTTTTCAATAGTTAGCGCTTCTACTATTTCAAACTTAGACCATCTTTAAAAGCTTTCCCGACCATTTCCCCTAATTTAAGATAGGTCTTATTGATAGGATCAAAGGCAAGCGGTTCAAGTAAGGAAACATCAAGATTCCCCATTTCATCTAAAACTCTTTCATCAATACTCACATTGACAATTTGAGCAATAAGCTGACACGTATTTTCATCATAGCTTTTTAAACGACATTCCAAACACAAAGCCAACTCGTCAATCATCGGAGCATCAATATGCTTAGCTTTAGAAACATGGAAACCGGCTTTTTCAATTTTGTCATTAACACGATTACCGCTTTCCACACCTAAGTAGTCACAAGCGACAACCTGTGAAGCTTCACCAATACTAACCGTAAAGGCTTTTTTCAATAAAATATTTTTAGTTGTTTTATGATGATCATCTAAACAGATGGTGATTTCATCTTGTTCGCTGATGCCACCCCATGCAGCATTCATCGCATCGGGAATATTGTTCTCATCATAACTTGCGATAATCAATACCGGTTGCGGATAAATATAAGGTTTTGCCCCAAAATCTTTTCTCATTATCTTTCCTCCTATAAATCTTGAATTTGCCAGTCAATCGGCGCTTGTCCGGTTTTAACTAAAAACGCATTGGTTTTAGAGAACGGTTTAGAACCGAAGAACCCACGATAAGCAGATAGAGGTGACGGGTGAACACTCTTTAAAACTAAGTGCTTACTTGTATCAATATACTTTTCTTTTTCAATGGCATTCTTACCCCAAAGAATGAAAACCATCGGCTTTTCTCTTGCATTAAGTAATTTCACCACATTTAACGTAAAGATTTCCCAGCCGTAAAAGCGATGCGAATTGGCCTGATGTTCACGAACGGTTAAAACATTATTTAATAATAGAACCCCTTGCTTTGCCCAAGCGGTTAAGTCCCCGTTATTTGGAATGCGAATGCCTACATCATCATGACACTCTTTAAAAATATTGACTAAGCTAGGAGGCACTTGAACACTGGGTCTAACCGAGAAAGCTAGTCCGTTGGCCTGACCTTTTTCATGATAAGGATCCTGCCCTAAAATTACGACCTTAACATCATCGTAAGAAGTTAAATTCAAACATCTGAAAATTTCCTTTTTAGGCGGGAAAATCGTTTTTGAAGCATATTCATTATCAATTTTTTCTTTCAAAGTTATGTAGTATTCTTGTTTTTTTTGTTCTTCCACAAATGTCTTAAAATCCATTGTTCTACTCCTTTTCAAATACGTATTCATACGCAAAACGCTTACCGCCATCAGCCATATAAACTATACCGCAATATTGAAACTGATTTTTAGCCACTAACCTTTGCATAGATAAATTTTTCTCATGCGTATCCACTCTTAAACTATTCACATCCTTAGTTCTGCCTTGCCATTTGGCATATTCAAAAAACATACTGGCCAACCCTTGTCCTTTATATTTAGGATCACAGGCAATTCGATGGATTACCCCATAGGGTGAAGTCGCAAGCCAAGAACCATTTTCAATATAATGATAATTAGAATCATCATCAAAAATAATAGCGGCTGTTGCAATCACCTCTTTGTCATCACATAACACATAACAGTTTTGGTGATGAATATCTTCCATTGTACTTTCTTTATTAGGATAACCGTTTTGCCATTGATCGATATTTTGGCTTTTTAAATAAGCTTTGGCCTTAGCAAAAATATGTAAAATAGCTTCACAATCATTTACATTAGCTAATCTGATTTCCATTTTCCTTCTCCCATTGACACTTTCTCATATTGACTTTCCCATTTGCCAAAAAGCTGACACCTTCTGCCTCTAGTAAAGCTCGTTGCTCTTGCCAAAAAGGAACCAAACTTCCGTCACTATGTAAAACACGATAACATGGATAATTGCCAAAATAGTCTGCGTTACTCATAATTTTTCCGACAAGTCGAGCATTTTTAGGATACCCTGCCATTTTTGCTAACTGTTTGTAGCTGACGACTTTGCCTTTAGGAATTTCTTTGACGATTTCCAAGACTAAATAAGACATTTCTTCCATCATCGCACTCACCTCAAATACTATGTTATCACAAAAGGCTAAAATATGCTATAATAATTGCGGAGGAGATTTATATGAAATTAGCAATGATGCATATTTTCCTTGTCAGCTATAAGGAAGATGATTACAATGCCTTTGTAGAGGCTTTCAAGCAAGTTAAGGCGCATGGCGTTCACAGTGTGTCGATTTCACCTGTCAGAGATTATGGCGAATATGGTGAAGTGTATGCGACTCTTCAAATCGAAGATGATAGAATCGAAGAGGTCTTAGCTTTCATGAGTGATGGTTGGGATGGTGACTGTGATGACTGCCAATGCAACGCATTCACATCTAAAGTTTTTGAAAGTCACATTAACTCATTGTACTTTCAATTACCAGATGATTAAAAAAAGACGAATTAATCGTCTTTTTTTGTATTTCCTCGCATTTCGTAGCGCTCGATAATTCTAGCGACAACCGGGTGTCTGACAACATCTAAAGCACTCAGATGAACAAATGAAATTCCTCGAATATCCTTAAGAATTTCCATCGCCGTTTTTAAACCCGAATGAATCCCTTTAGGCAAGTCAATTTGGGTAACATCACCGGTTACAATCATTTTTGACCTAAAGCCTAGACGTGTCAAAAACATCTTCATTTGAGCATCTGTCGTATTTTGTGCTTCATCTAAAATGACATAAGCATCTTCTAACGTTCTTCCACGCATATAAGCTAATGGGGCTATTTCAATCACGCCTTTTTCCATTAAACGTTCAACTTGCTCCATGCCTAACATATCATATAAAGCATCATATAACGGTCTTAAATACGGATCTACCTTCTCTTTTAAATCACCGGGTAAAAAACCTAGGTTTTCTCCGGCTTCAACTGCCGGACGGGTTAAAATAATTCGCTTTACTTCATTTTTCTTTAAAGCACTGACCGCAAAAACAACCGCAAGATACGTCTTACCGGTTCCTGCCGGACCAATGCCAAAAACAATATCTTCTTTCTTTAACGCTTTTAAATAAGCCTGCTGCCCCAATGTTTTAGGATAAATGGTCTTACCGTTAATTGTTCTAGCGATTGGTTGATGGTAAAATTGACTGATTTCATATAGCTTTCCTTGTTTTTCTAAAGAGATGGCATATAACATATCGCCACTTGAAAAGCTTTTACCCTCTTGACATAATGCTAACAATAACTTCAACAAGCCACTGATTGACTGATATGCCTTTTCATCACAATCCTTCAACACTAATTCGTCTTGGCGACAGATTATCTCAATCTGATAAGCCTGTTCGATAATAGCTATATTTTCTTCATTTAAACCAAATAGACGGCTCAATGTATCCACATTTTCAGTTTGTAGCTTTAAAATACGCT
>CAJUOR010000031.1:2277-18800 GCA_910588165.1 uncultured Thomasclavelia sp. | reverse complement strand
CAATGTAGTCTACATGATCTTGGTCCATACGAAGATATTTAGTTAAAGCTTCTTGTGCTTTATTGACTAACTGATCAACGTGTTGATCAATTTCTTCGTTTGTCCATTCCTTCTTTGTAGCTACTGCTTCTTTTTCGGCTTTTTTTGCCATAATCACACCTCCATAAAATTTTGTGAATAAATCCTCACTACGCCTATAATATATCATTATCTTGTGAATTTGTAAACAAAAAAAATGTGTCTTTTTCAATCGCCAAAAGCTATTTAGTCAAATCCAAAAAGTCTGTTAAATTGAAGTAAATTCAAATTCTATTGTCATATTCGTGATAATTTTCACCAGTGTGAGAAAATGTATCCGTTTTCGCTTTCATGAAAATTTTTAAATATTTTTCATAAGACATAAATGAAACCTGTGTCAAGAAAAAGCAACAAGGTATTGGTAACTACCTATGTTGCTTTAACCCTTATACGTTAGCACGCAATTCGTCTTCAATATTCATACGCCAAATCATCATTTGAGTAACTATATGCGGCACAATAAACTCAATCACCAACATCAGTCCCAACAAACCAAAAAGTGTTAAATCAAAATGTTGTTTAACCTTTGCTAAAAAGAAATGGTTACCAACAACCATCATCAAGGAGATGAGTAAACAGCTACCGACAAAATAACTGCCTACTTTAATAAAAGCTTCCCAACCTTCTAAATAAATAACATCTTTCTTAGAGAGTCCATTGGCTTGATAGACACATAATATTTTCTTTTTATCCTGAAACTCATGATATTGCATATAGCATAGTAATATAAAGATAATGATATTCATCACAATAAATGCAATATACTGATAAATGCGATTTAATGCCATGTTATTTTTCACAAGCATCATATCTCTAAAAGTACTTTCTACCTTAAAATTCTTATTCATCAACAACAAGTTCTCTTTCATGTTATCAAAAGCTTCAAAATTTACCATATCACAAATGAATTTTCCTGTAAAAATTGCTTTTGTATTGTCAAATTGCTTTGCTGGAATAAACAATGTTTTCATGCCCTTTCCATAAGCCTGAAGTCTTTGCCCATCTATAATATCATGAAGCTGATATGAATATTGTTGTCCATTGATTTGAAGTATATAGCTTTCTCCGACATTTCCCAAAAAACTACTGTCCCCATAAAAGCTATCAGGCAAATCTTCTGTTACTTGAAACGGGTAGATTGGATAAATAACCACATTACTTTGATTACCATTTTTATCAGTAATGACTCCTTGTGTTTGATACAAAGGATGCACCTCATTGATATTTTGCAATTTTGCAATCTTATCTTGTAAAATCAAAGCTTCGTCTATATCCAAAATATCAGTAGATAGAATAACTTCATCTTGAATGGCTTGATTGATTCGATTTTCATAATCCTTAACTGAAGTACTGAAATAATCTATCATGTAAATACCAAAGGAAAAGATAATAATAGTCAAAACTAACAACAAGCGGTATTTAGAAAATAATTGTTTTAACTGATGGCTCAAAAGCGTTTGATAAAAGCTGTTTTTAACTTTCATTTCCTTCAATTTTTTGCTTTGATATTCCTTCTTTTCAACACAACTTTTCAAACAATTAACCTCTCCCATACGAATTTCAAAAATCATATCAGAAAGTTTATCGTAACGTTTTGTATGAGTTGATACAATCACAATTTTATTTTGCTTCATAGCTAATGATTTCAAAACTAACATCATCATATCAGCATTTTGATTATCTAATGCACTTGTAGGTTCATCGGCAATAATCACTTTAGGAGCTTTAGCCAACACACAGGCTAAACAAAATCTTTGTTTCTGCCCACCTGATAGCTGTGATGGCCTTCTTTTCAATGATATATCATTCAGCCTGACTAATGTCATGATTTCTTTAGCCTTTTTGATGCTTAACGCTCGTCCTTTTAAATTGGCGAACAGATTTAAATTCTCATAAAGGTTTAGTGTTTCTATCATATTAAAATTCTGATAGACAAAGCCTATTTCACCTTTCTTTAAATTATCCTTCTGCTTTTGTGAAACAATCCTTTTACCATAATAACAATACTTGAAATCCTGACTATCGGAAATCAAACCTAAAACATATAATAAACCGGTTTTTCCTGAACCAGATGCCCCTTTAATTAAATGCAAGTGTCCTTCCTGAAAACAAAGTGGTTGCTTGCTCGATAAAGAAAAATCGTTTTTTTGAATATTCAAATCTCTGATTTCAAGCATTCATCTCACCTACTTATTTTTTTAAAATAGAAATACTGCCCCAACATACCACTTGCATACATTACACACCAATAGACGCTTAATATCAATAGGCACATAAAAATAGATAATTTTAATGGGACAATCCAAAAACGATTGAAATAGTAGAGTAATACATATATCAAAATGATAACTACCATCGTCGCTATGAGTAGTTTATACATTAGTTCCCTATAGAAAATCTGTTGATAATCAGACTTACTAAAACCATTTTGGGATAGATAAGCCATATCCCTTTCCTTTGTTTTCAAGTTAAAGTAATTCATCATCACACTACCTGCAAACAATGTTAAACATAAAATAGCACTATAAATCATCACCGTATTTTTGATCACTTCATTTGCATCTTGATCTGATCTGCCTGAAGATAAGAAAGTCGCACTCACATCTAAATATGGATCAATATCTTTAATTGCCATCACAACATCATTGACCGCTTCATAATCCTTAATATTGATGACATAGGCACTAGCTTGCCATGGAATATCAACGCACATTCTTAAACCATTGACTTCATCGATCAGCACATCTTCATAGGCTTTGATTACATGACGATTATTCTTTCTAGTTTCTTGGCAAATTTCCTCTATTTTTTCAATTGGCAAATACATATCAGCCTGATTCCATACTCCATAATTCCCAAAGATATTCTCGCTTAAGATACCCACAATCTTAAATTCAAATGACTCTAAAACGTAAAATGGGGTTCGACTATCATATTGTTTTCCGTCTTCATCTATCAAAATTCCTTCCCCTTGAGCAATCGCCACGCCCATCTTAATGCGTATAGATTGTCCATCAAGGGCTTCAATCCCTAAATAATCAGCTAGTTGCTTAGATATATATAAGCCTTCCTCTCCTACAACATCTTCACAGCGCTTATCTATTTTTTGATGACTATATGAAGGCGCAATCGGATAATAATATTCCCCACTATCCTCACCTAGATGATAGTATGTTCCTAAATTGACTTTGCGGATTACTTCTTTGTTTTTTAATACTTCTACTTCATGAATTTCATTTGGAATCATATAAAGATTGGAGTCTAGTGTTTTAACATCTACATAACCGATTGCGCCTGACAAAAGGTACTTAAAAGGTTCTACTGAGGATACATTTTCAATACGCTGTAATTTCTCAACTGTTTCAATCGAAAGCGGTAAATTTCCGATGCTATCAATCTGCGATGCCTTATCCTCCAATTGATTAACTACAAATAGTTCATTTTGAAATAATTCATACGTATCCGCATATTGCTTTTCCACATTTGTCATGCCTAACTTCAAAATAACTGCTGCCAAACTGAAACATAAGGCCGATACAAAAATAAATAATCCATTGAAGAAAGGGTAGTTTAATAAATAACGCAAGGATAGAAACCTTAATAATTGCTTATGTTTAACTTGATTATTTCGTTCCTTGACTAGTTTCGACTCGGTACTTCTTTTGGTTAAACATATCAACTTTTTATCTTTAATCGTATATACAATATCAGAGTCAAACCATTCTACCTCATGAGTTGCAACAATAACAATTTTTCCCGCTTCGACAAGCTCTTGAATCATGTGTGCAATCATCTGTTTATTTTTTTCATCTTGCATCGCTGTTGGTTCGTCAAAAAGATAAACCTCAGCATTTTTTAAAATTGCATTGGCAAAGCAAACTCTTTGTTTTTCTCCCCCAGATAATTTTTTTATCTTCTTATCCTTAATTCGCAAAAGTTTAAGTTTTTCCATGATAGCCGTTATCTCCTTACCAGAACTACCACCTATCCTACTTGCCCACTCTAATTGATCTTCAACATTCATATGATCAAGCAGTGGTGCTTCTTGTGCCACATAAGCCATTCTATACAACAAGAAATCACTTTTTTCTTTATCGGATAATAAACGCATATCTTGATTATCAATCATATATGTATCATATGTACCAACTTGATTTAATGCCAACAGACTTAATATAGAACTTTTGCCTGCCCCACTTTCTGCCTGCAATAAACACAGCTGTCCGTGAGAAACTTCAAAATTTCCTTGTTCAATAACTAGACCTTGTCGTCTATAACTAATATCCATCCCTTTTACTTGCAACATTATTCCCACCCCTTATTCACCAAAGTTTAATTACTACTTTTATCCATTTCTTGTCATTCTCACTCATTTCGTGTAAGTACATCTTTCAAGCGAGAATAATGTTTTTTTCAACCATTATCATAAAATAATTCATGAACCAATACGTAATAAACTACATTTTTTACTAAGTTCATATTGATTTATTGCACAAGATACATTAGCTATTTTTTACATATGCGAAAACATTTTAAACTTATTATACATCCTATTCAAATAAAAACAGAAGCTTCTGCAAAACACAGAAGCCATATACTACAATAAATCTTATTATTAGTACTACTTACTATGCAATGTGTATACAGTATAAGTAGGGCTAGTCGTACCTGTAAAAGTAAATTTTACAGTTCCTTTCACTTGAATTGTATTTGGGGAAGTGACAAATCCTAAGTTAGTTGGACCGGTAGTCGATCTTGAATAACCTAATGGATTATGTCCTGACCAACTGCCGCCGTCATAAGTTACACTTATACCTTCAACAATACTAGCACGTGTCGTCATTGTTGCGTAGGCTGCATTCCATGTTTTAGTTGCTGAGCGAGTATCCATATATGGAACCGATCCTCTAGCCGCTACTCCTACAAACATCAAGACTGCCAAACTTAATGGTATTAAAAACTTCATTAACTTCTTCAACATATAATTTACCTCCTTTTCCCAATTTAATTATATGCTTCTTTTTTAATACAGTCAAGCGTGATATTTTTGATATTCGTAATAGAAAACACTTACAAATCTGAAAAATACAAAATATTCGTTTTTCTACAAACATTTATTTTTTTGGTAGTTTGTGTTTTTTATAAATATAAATTTTAATATTATACGAATTATATAAAAAGTGAGGAGCGGTGAGGAATTCCCCAAGAAGATTTTTTTGAAAGATAGGGTTTGCGTGGGTTTAGATATAAGCTAAAATAAAACAAAAATATTTTTTTCATCAATGAAACGATATCGCCATTTAAAAAGCAATAGTTCTATGGCTATTGCTTCAAAACATCATGTATAACGCTCAAAATGTTTTTATTTAAGGTATTAATTTTAATTGTGTTGAGTTTTTGATACATCACAAGACACGGTGCTGAACCTCTTTCTAAAACATCAGGTTAGTGAAGATTTAAAGCTATATCTTTTATAATTTTTTGTGTTAGAGAAGTTTTACCGCAAATTAAAGAAATCGTTTTAATATTTAGATTGGCTATATCTTGGCTATATCAAGGTTTTCTAAATTCATTTCCTCTAACTTTTCCAAGTTTGGATAGTTTGTCAAACCCGTACAACCGGATAATATTGTCAATATACACTTCTTATATTTCAAGGTTATCATTATATTCATCATCATGTAAATCAAGATAACCCTCAAAGATTAAAAACACAAAATCTAATAGTAAAAACCCAATTTTGCTCCCCATCAAAAAAATATTTTTTCAAGCACATTCTACCCTATTACTTTATAAAGATTAAAACTCTAAAATAAATATCATTTCATGACAAAATAATCTCTCATGAAAAATCTTTATTAAAAGTTTTGCAAAGATCTTTCATGATTAACCTAACGTTAAATCTAACATTCCTATTTTATAATATTTTTGATATATTTCAAAGCAAGTCGAACACCTAAGCTTTACTCAATATCGCCAATGCCACTTTCAAGCCATCTACAGCTGCGGAAACAATCCCTCCGGCCTGACCTGCTCCTTCACCGCATGGATAGAGATTTAAAATCGGCGACATACATTTTTCATCTCTGACAAAACGGACGGGACTGCTTGACCTTGATTCAACCCCGGTTAACACAGCTTCGTCATCTTGAAAAAAACTTAGCTTCTTGCCAAATGCCAATAAACCTTCTTTCATTGCTTGATTGATCTCATCACTAAATAAAGCATTCAAATTGGCAAATTTGACATTTGGACGATAACTTGCCGTAATATGTCCAAAAGCGGTTGAAGTTGCATTTTCCATGTAATCTTTAAGTAAACTTATCGGTGCTTGATAATGTCCGCCACCTAGCTCAAAAGCTTTCTTTTCTAGTTCACGTTGGTAATACATCCCTGCTAACGGGTGCTCACTTCCAAAATCTTTTTGGTCGACACTTACCAAAACAGCGGCATTGGCATTCGCTTTATCTCGGGCATACTCGCTCATTCCATTAGTCACCAACAGTCCTTCTTCACTGCTGGCACCGACAACCTCGCCCCCCGGGCACATACAGAAAGTATAGACACCTCTTCCATTAGTTGCATGATAAGCTAATTTATAAGGAGCGGCTTTCAAATATCGACTAGCCTTTTTATACTGTACAGCATTAACTTCTTGTTGCAGATGTTCAATTCTAAGTCCTACGGCAAATGGTTTTGATGCCATTGGAACAGCACGTTGATAGAGCATTTCAAATGTATCTCTGGCACTATGACCAATCGCTAAAACAATATGCTTAGCATAAAGCTTTTCTTGATGGTTGATTTCAACACCTTTGGCACAATCTTGCTCCATCAAAATATCTGTGACTAATGCTTCAAAGCGAACTTCAACGCCCATGGCAATTAAGTCCTCACGCATATTTTTAACCACTTGACGCAAATAGTCTGTTCCGATATGGGGCATCGCTTCATATAAAATATCTCTTGGCGCTCCATATTTCACAAATGTTTCAAGCACTGTCGTAACTTTAGGGTCTTTAATACCTGTCGTCAGTTTACCATCTGAAAAAGTACCGGCGCCTCCTTCACCAAACTGAATATTGCTGTGTATGTTCAGCTTTCCATTAGCAAAGAAAGACTCCACATCTTTGATGCGTTCTTCGACTTGCTTTCCTCTTTCCAACAAGGTGACCGGACTACCGCTTTTAGCTAAAAGCCAAGCGCAAAACAAGCCTGCCGGTCCACTGCCAACAACAATCGTTTTTTCCTGAATACCAAAAGGAATAGTTAATTTAAAAGGCTTATATATAGATAAAGAACGATTTTTCTTCAATAGGTTTTCTTCATTAGTATGCTCGAAAATAAAACTCGAAATATAGTGAACATCATTTTTTCTAGCATCTATCGAGCGTTTCAATAATTTAACATTTTTTAATTCCTTTGCCCTAATATTTAGATGACTAGATACAATTTTAGGATAGTCTTCTTCTTTGGTTTGAATAGGCACTTTGACATTACTGATTTTCAACATGTTTTCCACCTCGCCAAAATTCTAACATAAATACTTACCAAAAGCAAAAAAATCATATACAATAGATATGAGGTGAAAAACGATGAACTATTTTGAACACAAACAATATTCTGCTCAAGAAATAAGACAAGGTATTTGGCATATCCATGATGCCACCCAAAATAATATAGCGGGAGCTCATGAGGACGGATCTTTCAACAATACTTCTAGCGTCTATGTAATTGAAGATGAAAGTCAAGTGCTAGTTATTGATTTAGGTAATCCGTATGAAGATAACCATCTAAGAGAGATTGTGAATATGATTGCAAAAGACAGAGGTATTCAAGTGGCAATCACTCATCACCATTTTGATCATATCGGTGCTTTGTCGCAATTTCAAGACTGTCCGATTTATGTCCCTAAAAACGATCCTATCAATGATGTTAAACATCAAGTTATAATTGATGAAGGAGATACTATCCAATTAGACCATCTGTGTTTTGAGGTTTTAGACGCCAAAGGTCATACTACAGGCAGCCTCGCCTTTTATGAGAGAAATCAAGGGATATTAGCTACGGGAGACGCTTTTGGCTCAAGCTATGTTTGGCTCTTATTTATGCCTGATGTTTTAAATGTATATCAACAAACTTTAGATAAGATCCTTCAACAGCTAAACCATGCTCAAAACATCTTATTCCTTTGTGGCCATCGCTATCAGCAACAAATCACAACTGTTAAGGGAATCCACCCACTATCCCCTAAAAATCCGAATATGGATATCCAATACTTAAAGGATATGCGGGTATTAGTCGATCAAATTTTAGATGGAACCGCCAAATCCCATGAATTTCAAGCCTTTGGTAGACAAGACTTAAAAGCCTACACTTACGGGTGTGCCGAAATTGATACTTATCTTCCCGGACATAGTCCGATTATTTTAGAGGAAGAGAAATAATGAAGGCACTGTATTTAATCGGTGGTACCATGGGAGTAGGTAAAACGACGATTTCAAAACAGCTTAAGCAAGAGCTCAACCAAAGCGTCTTTCTTGATGGCGATTGGTGTTGGGATATGCACCCACTTATCGTTAACGAAGAAACAAAGGCAATGGTTTTAGATAATATTTGTCATCTATTGAATAATTTTATTCACTGCTCAAGTTATGAAAATATTATTTTCTGTTGGGTCATGCATGAACAAAGCATTATTGATGGTATTTTAAAAAAACTTGATACAAGTAATCTAAATATTAAATCTATTTCTCTAATTAGTGATGAAGCTTCCTTAACTCAAAGAATTGCTAAGGATATTGCTTCTAACCTTCGTCAACCCGATGTTTTAAAAAGAAGCTTAGAGCGCCTTGCCATGTATCAAGAACTAAACACGATTAAAATTGATACCTCAAATAAGGATATTCCGACGATTATCAATACCATTTTAAAAGCATAATCTAAAAAGCATCAGTCGAAATGACTGGTGCTTTCTTTAACATTTGCATAACATAATATCTAAAATTGTTTCATCGCAAGTACACAACCCTTTTTTAACTAAATCATCTAAATGACGAAGCGTCTGTTCGGCATCATCAAATACAATGCCTTGGCTATGGTCGGGTGAAATATCATTCATGGCTAGATTAGCACATTGAATTGCCGCATTGATACTTGTCGCTATTTTCAAGGCACAAGTACTTTTTGCCCCATCACAAATCATTCCCGAAACATCTGAAAGCATATTGTTAATGGCATAGCCAATCTGTTTATCAGAACCGCCAAGCAAATAAGTCATACCGCAACAAGAACCCGTTGCCCCGGCAATCCCCGCACCGCATAAAGGCGATAATCTGCCAATATAAAATTTAATATGAATGGTCATCAATTGACTAAGCGCTAACGCTCTTAACGTATCCTCTTTATCTTTACCTAAAATTTCCGCTAATTCATAACTAGGCAAACTACACGTAATCCCCTGATTGCCACTTCCGGCAGTCGTCATAATCGGCATTGGACAACCGTCCATACGAGCATCGCTGGCGGCTGATGTCACAGCGATAATCTGACTTGCTTTAGAATTAGCCAAAAGGTTATTGCGGGCATCTTCCATAATCTTTTTGCCGACTTGTAAACCATAGTTATTTTTTAACCCTTCATCTGAAACAGCTTTATTCATTTTGGCGCCATCTAATAAAAAGGCAATTTTAGATACATCAACATTTCTTACAAAATGCAATATATCAGAAACGGTAACCCCATCATCACAGCGACAACTCGTATTTTCGCAACATAAAGGAATATCGACTAATACTTCATCATCAATTGCGTAATAAATGATATTGGTGTGTTGGCGGGCAATAACAACTTTAGTCGTGTGGTGGCTACTTTTGGCATTGATTTCGATATATAATGGTTCACTGATCTGTTTATGGTTAATATGTATCAATTTCTTTTTCATCAAAGATTTAGCACTCGCTAAATTGTCAGGTGTTAAACCGCAAAGAATCTCTAATTTTTTCTCAGGTTCTAAAATTACTGCCCCTAAAGCTGCCGCAATATCCAAACCTACTTCACCGGTTCCCGGAATTCCGACACCCATGGCATTTTTAATAATATTTGTACTCAAATATAAATCTAAGGAAGTCAGTTCCTCTTTTAAGCTAGTTACCGCTAAGCTCACCGCATAGCTGACTGCAATCGGTTCAGTACATCCCTGAGCAGCAACCACTTCTCTTTGCAACATTTCAACCAATTTTTCTTCCATCGTCAACTCCCCTTTCTAAATCCAGTTATATTTTTTTAGACATGAAGCAATCCCATCATGCCACGCCTCATCAGTAACATCATAGGCAATAGCTTTGATTGGCTCAACCGCATTGCCCATAGCGATTCCATATCCGACTGAACTAATCATTTCCAAATCATTATAAGCATCGCCAAAAGCCCATGCCATTTTTAAATCACTATCGAAATAAGCCATCACAGCAGCAATTCCCTGAGCTTTATTGATGCCCTTTAAAGTTAAGTCAAATGAGGTTTGATTAACGTGTCTAGTCACATCAAAATAAGGCGCCAAGCTATCGACAATTATCTGACAGTCTTCTTCTTTGTCTGCCACAATCATACCGATATAAACCTCAATCTCTTCTAAGTTAAAATCCGTTGCTACAATTTCTTCTCGCATTCCCCAAGATGTTGTAAAATGCTTATGAATAGGCAAATCAGCATTATAGGTATAGATTTTATCACGGCTTTCTAAATAAAGTACCGCTTGATATTTTCGGGCAATCTCCACCGCTTTTTGTAAGGCAGCTTGAGTTGCCTTCTTTTTATAGATGCACTTTCCTTGATATTCCACATACGCTCCATTACAAGTCACAAATCCATCAAACGGATAAGCTAAAATCGCCTTGTCAATAAAACATTTCGTTCGTCCGGAAGCAATAAAGGTCGGATGTGTTTCTCTTAATTTATCTAAAGCCTGTTGGGTTTTAGGACTGATTGCAGTCAAATTATGCGTGTAATCTAATAACGTTCCGTCAATGTCGAAAAAAAATGCAGGTAGTTTCATAAGTTACCTCCTTTGTTTTCTTTATTATAAAACATTTAGGCTAAAATGATAAAGACATTTTGAAAAAAATAAGTATTTTTTCAGATAATATGTTAAAATAAGGTGAGGAGGTTTTATATCATGGAAATGTTATTAAACGTATTTGATTTTGAAGGGGAAGTTTTAGATGTTCAACCTTTCGGTAACGGTCATATCAATGATACCTTTTTAGTCAAAACAACCAAACAACCTTATATTATTCAACGAATCAATCATCATGTCTTCAAACAGCCGGAGCAGTTAATGTATAATTATCGTCTTGTTACTACTTATCTAAAAGAAAGAGTTCAGGCAAATGGCGGAAATCTCAGCCGTGAAACAATCTCTATTATCCCTACCAAAGACCAGCGAGATTTCTATGTTACAAAAGAGGGCAACTACTATCGTTCGATTACGTTTATTGAAGATTCTATTTGTTTAGATACGATTAAAAACGCCAAGGACTGTTTTGCGACAGGTAAGACCTTCGGTAATTTTCAAGCCTTATTAGAAGGATTTGATGCGACCAAGCTGTATGAAACAATTCCTAATTTCCACCATACCCCCAACCGCTTTGAAGCTTTTTTAGAAGCTTTACAAAAAGCAAGCCCTGAACGCATTGAAAATGCCCAAGCGGAAATCGAATTTATCCAATCTCATCAAGCCGATATTCACGCCTTATACGATGCGCATTTACCGGTTAAAGTAACACATAATGATACTAAACTTAATAATATCCTATTTGATAAACATGATATGCGACCTTTATGTGTGATTGACCTAGATACCATTATGCCGGGCTTTGTCGCTAATGACTTTGGCGACTGTATTCGAAGCGGGGCAACCTATAGTAGAGAAGATGAACCGGATTTAGACAAGGTTACTTTAGACTTAGATTTATATCAAAACTATTTAGACGGCTTTATTGAAGGGGCTAAAGCGACCTTAACAAAAGAAGAAATTCGATCTTTGCCAAAAGGTGCTAAAACAATTACCCTTGAACAAGCGATTCGCTTCTTAACAGATTATTTAGAAGGCGACCACTATTATAAAATAGATTATCCGCAACATAATTTAGTTCGGACTAAAACCCAAATTAAACTTGTTAAGGAAATGGAAAAATATCAAAAAGAAATAGATGCCATGTTGCAAAAGCACTTAACCTATGAAAAAGACGAAGCTTAAAATAAAGGAGGAAATCAAATGAGCAAAAAAGTTCGTGTTAGAGATTCAAAAGAACAATCTTTTTTCGGTCTAATCGGTGGCTGTATATTTTCATGTATCGGTTTATTTGTTGCCATACCGACTTTTGGCGCATTCGGTCTTCTTTGGACAGCTATCGCTATTGGTATTACTGTTATGCATGGCTACAATGCATTTAGCGAAAAGGGCATTGCCACAGCTATTATTGATGTTCAAGATGAAGCAGAAGAAACCGTTGAACAGCGTTTGAAAAAACTAGATGACTTATATCAAAAACAGCTGATTACCCAAGAAGAATACAACACTAAAAGACAAGATATTCTAAAAGACATATAACTCAATCAAGCGTAAACAAAAAAGCGGCATATCCGCTTTTTTCTTTTATAACAATGTCGTTAAAAAAACACCCACATGCACAGCGATAACTCCTGCCAAAATTAAATCAAACAATATTTGATTGGCACGCATCTGTCTTTTTTTCATACAAACCTCCATCAAAATAAATTTCAGTACTATTATACTCTTTTTAAATTAAAAGTTTTTAAGATTTCCTTAATTTATATAAAAAAATCAGGTCATTGATGACCTGATAAAATTATCTTCTTCTAAGCTTGCGATAATAATGATACAATGTTGCGGAAACAATTGAGGCTGTCGCAATCGTCGGAACAACCCAATTCTTTGAGGCTGACAACTTATTGGCTTTGCGGGTCTTACCGGCAATCCAATCGAGTAAATGTAATCCCTCATAACTTATAGGCTCATTATTTAAAGCAGGTACCCAAGCAAAATGAGCATTATAGCTTTCACCGTGACTACGAATATCAGGGTATAGCGTCAACTGTGCTGATGCCCCGGCACGAATCATGTGTTCATAATTGCGGACACTGTTAGATGATGGCACGGTCGTATCTGTCATACAATGAATAAACCACATCGGTACATCTTTAACCTTCCAAGCTTCTTTCATCGTCATCTTATAAGCAGGACAAACAGCAAAAGCAGCCGCAAAGCGTGAAGGTGCCGCTAAAACCGTACGAATGGTCTGATAACCACCCATTGAACACCCGCCAATATAAATGCGTTCTTCATCTATATCCGGGTGAAAAACACATACCTCATCAATTAACGATAAAAGATCGTTGGTATAATCCGTATCCATATATTCGCCTTGATATTCAATCGGCATCCAAAAAGTCGGACACTGAGGGACAACGACATAAGCCCCGCCGAAAGTTCTTTGCGCTTCCTTAGTCACAAAGGCTGTGCCCCCACGGTTAGCGATGATTGGCATTTCATTATCCTTGCCACCTTCACCCATACCATGAAGCCAAATAATCAACGGCTTTTTATTACCGTCAAATTTAGGCGAATATTCTCTATACAATAACCCTTTTGAGCTTTCGTATTTTTCAAACACATCAATATGATGATGAATGGTACCATTGTACACTAAATCCTTTGGTGCTTCTTCCTTTGAATGATCCATATAAATCAAAGGCTTAGTTAAAGTAACTTTATACTCCACATCAGCTTTAAAAGACTTTTGTGTTTCCATTGAATACATCACCGTTGAAGCGCCTTTGGTATCTTTACCGGTTAATAAAACTAAATGAATAAATTTTCCGCTCGCAGAAGGTGTACCTAATTGTTCTTTTGTCGTAAAGACACTGATAATAAAACGTTTGTTTTCATCAAGTTTGACACCTTCATGGCTTCTTGTAACTTCCACATTAAATAAGTTGTTGCTTAAATTGGAAGCCTCGACTTCTTTTTCACACTCAACAATCACACGGCAAACAGCTTGTCCGCCATCTAAAACTCTTGTATATAATTGGTATTTCATGGTCTTTCCCCCTTTTGATTCGACTATCTTCTTAAACTTCATGAAGAAAACAACAATCATCAAATACTATACATCTATTATACATGATTTTTATCCTGAAAAAAAGAATTATACTAAAAAACAGTGTCTGTTTTATTCGACACCGTTCTGCTCTACTTGCATTTTATCAATATGTGCTTTTTCTTCATTTTTAATTTCCCAATGAATTAAGAACGTTAAAGCAGCACGCAATAAGATAATACAACCGACTTGTATGATTTCCGTCATATCACGCACGATAACGGTACGTAAAATCTCACTACCTAATTTAAACTCCAATGCCATAGCTAATCCCTCAGCTAAATGTAAACGTGTTTGCGGATCTTTCTTTATCCAATGAACAAAGGCATTAAGTGATGCCCACGCAATAACGATAAGTCCCATTAATTCTAAAACGACAACAAATAAATTCACTAAAACACTCATCCATTCATGCAACACATTAGTGAAACTTGTTACCTCCATTAAAAATAACATCATATTCCCTCCTAATCCACTTTCATTGTACCCCTTTGTATAAAAAAAGTAAAGAAAAAGTCCTTTTTGCAAGGCTTTTATGATATGATGAAAAAGTAATGGAGGGATAATCATGAAAAAACCATTCAACGATTTATATAATGATTTCTTTAACGATACACCAAAAAAAGAAAGCCGACCTGCTAAAACAGATGATATTCACAATATAATGGCTGAATTAGATCAACTAAGCAATGAAATGAACGCATTTATTGATAGTCATCATCAACAACACACAACATATCAAGATATAAATCAATGTGTTAAAATGAATGTTTTAGGACAAGACGAAGCGATTGAAAAGTTCAATTTGGCTTTAAAACGCCCTTACTACCAAGCACCCTTAACCAAACTTAAAGGCACAATTCTATTGACAGGACCTAAAGGAAGCGGAAAACATACACTTATTCATACCATCTCGCAATGCCTATTCAACCAAAGTATTTTAGCTTACGCTAAGCCTTGTTATATTGATATGGCTAAGATTCAAGATGAAGCAACATGGATTCAAGATATGTATGCTGCTTTAAGCAAACCTAACAGTATCATTGTATTGGAAAATATCGATGTCTGTGATGCTGTTTATCTTGAGAAGCTTATTTCTTTATTCTCAAAAGGCTATCTGCCTTTGAAAGACCGTTATATATCACAAAATAAAAAACTTGTAAGTGCTCAAAATATTTTAGACGGAACTCTAATTGATAAACTTGAAGCTCAAAATCAGTATTTTATTCTTTTAAGCACCATGCCTTTAAACAAATTAAAAAATCAATTAGGTAATCGCTTTTTAGCCACTATTCAAGATGAAATTGAAACCAAGCCACTTGACCAAATCACTTATTTAAACCTCTTGAAAAAAGATTTGACGATCTTAGAGAATCAAATTCAAGAAAATTTCAAGACAGAAGTTTGCTTCGATAAATTAGCCCTATCTTATATTTCAGCTCAAGGATTACAAGAAGGCGGGTACCATCAGATTAAAATTTGTTTAGATGATATTTCCAAGCATCTAAGCGATTATCTATTGCAACAGCCACAAAAAAAGGTTGTCATCACCTGTGATAATCAAATACTGTGTTTAAATGGTGAAGTTTTATTTAAAAACAATCAAGAAAAAGAACATTTAGAAGCCGTTCAAAAAGAAATGGAGCAAATTGTCGGACTAGATGAAGTCAAAAACTATATCTATGCCTTAAAGGATATGATTGAGATTTCCAAGCGAAGAAAAGAAGCCGGTTTAAAAAGTCCGGATTTAACTCTACATACCATTTTCACAGGTAATCCGGGAACGGGAAAAACAACGATGGCTCGCCTGATGGCTAGTTACCTTAAAGCTTTAGGCATTCTTAAAAACGGACAGTTAGTTGAAGTAACTCGAGCGGATTTGGTTGCCCAATATGTAGGACAGACAGCACCTAAAACCAAGCAGATGATTCAAGCTAGTCTAGGTGGTATTCTTTTCATTGATGAGGCTTATGCCCTATATCGAGGTAAAGAGGACAGCTTTGGGCTTGAGGCCATTGATATGTTAGTGAAGGGCATGGAAGACCATCGTGATGAATTCGTTGTTGTTTTAGCCGGTTATACAAAAGAAATGACAACCTTCCTAGAAGCTAATTCCGGTTTAAAATCACGTTTTCCAAACATTATTGAATTTCCTGACTATACGGCTAGTCAATTACTGCAAATTGCCAATAATATTGCACAATCAATGGATTATGAAATTGCCGATGATGCTCAAAGTAAACTATTGAATTATTTTGAAAA
>CAJUOR010000031.1:0-2267 GCA_910588165.1 uncultured Thomasclavelia sp. | reverse complement strand
CCGTGCTAAAAACAGCGGTAACGGCCGTTTGGCACGAAATGTGATAGAAGAAGCTTCTTTATCTCAAGCGACACGCTTAATGAAAGAGCCTAACGCCTCATTAACTCTATTAGAAGCTAAAGATTTTAATCTTTAAAATATTCAAGACAATGATAATCATTGTCTTTTTAATCACTTCAAGTCCAATCTCCATTAATTTACTAAATAAAAATTATATTTCACCAAATATCGACAAGATTTTCCCTTAATAACACGACATAATAGAATGAAGGGAGGGAATGATAGATTGGATAAGAGAAGCTTACAAAAAAATATAGCAATCCTATTAAGAAAAAGAAATGCTAAAATATCTACACGTTGGTTAAAATTCCTCAATTTAAAAGAATTATTGCCATTATATGTCATCTTAGTGGAGCTTATTGAAGCCGAAGATGATTTGATTTGTTTTTAAAAAGAGCAAAATATATACGTTTTGAAATAAATTAGTGCTATAATAAAAGTAAGATATCAATATTTCAGTTTTTGCTTAACGATACATATAAGTTAAAGGAGTGATAGAATGTTACAAACAATTTTAACAAGAAGAAGCATTAGACAGTTTAAGGATATGCCTCTTTCACAACAACAGATAGACTCCCTTTTAAAAGCAGCTTTCGCTGCCCCTTCTGCTCGAAATCTACAACCTTGGGAATTTATTGTTGTTACTCACCCACGTAAACTTTGTGAAATGAGTGATTTAGCACCCGGTGCGAAGCCCATGAAACAAGCCGCTTTAGGTATTGTCGTATGTGCTAACCTCGATAAAAACGAAGCGCTCGAATATTGCGAACAGGACTGTGCTGCCGCAACACAAAATATTTTATTAACAGCTCACGCCTTAGGACTAGGTGGTGTTTGGTTAGGAATGCACCCAACACCAGGACGTGCCCAAAGATTAAAAGTCATCTTCCGTTTACCTGAAAATATTCACCCTTTATGGATGATTGCTATCGGTTATCCCAATGAAGAAGGTCAAATAAAAGATAAGTTCAATCCCGAAGTCATTCACTATGACCAATGGTAAACGTCATTCAATATCATTAAATGTCCCCAATTCCAACAAGATTGTTGGAATTTTCTTTTGTATCAAGACTGCTAAAAAAGATTGCACAACAGATGTTATCTGCTATAATAAAAATGAATAAGGGGTGATTTGTATGCTTTATCTAAAATGTTTAAACTTAGAAGACAGCAAACAAGAGTTTGACTTTTTTAAAAATATGAAAAGTGAAAATGGCTTTATGAACGATTATGAAAATATCAGTTATGAAGATTTTATCAATACCGTTCTACCTACACGTCTTAAATGTAGTCAAGGAATTGATTTACCTCAAAATCATGTTCCCGATACTTACTTCTTTTTATGGGATGACACCAAAATTGTGGGACTTTTTAAAATCCGTCATTATCTCAACGATGCCTTAAAAAACGGTAGCGGACATATCGGTTATGGTATTCTCAAAGAATATCGTCAACAGGGTTATGCTTCACAAGGACTAGCCTTAGCTATTCAAGAATGTCAGAAATTGATGCCTAGTCATGAAACCGAAATATATATGTCTTGCGATAAACATAACCTTGCCTCTTTAAAGACAATGTTGAAAAACAATGCCTATATTCATCACGAAGATGACAACCACTATTATACAAGAATTAAGATAAAATAAAAAAACAGCCCAAAATTTTAACCAAATACCACAGAATTAAAAATGACCCTTATCAATAGGATTGAATAATTTTATAATTTTTTATAAATATTACGACAATTCATATACTATTCACAATTCTAAGATATGATATAGATGTACTCAGATTTATCATATTTTTCTCCCAAATATATATATGATAAAAAAAGCGTCTAACCAACGCTTTTTTATTTTATCAGCACTTTAAACTAATTGTGGGTAAAATGATACCTTTAAATTAAGGTGGGGATACCCTTTTTATACCTTAAATATCACGCCATCTTTAAAAGAAGCCTATGAACTTAAAGAGGACTATCTCTTCTTTAACCAGTTTTCATCAATATCAAACGCTAGGGAAAATCTAGCAGATATCATTTCTAGTTTTTCTAAATCTTCTATTGGTAGGTACCGTAATTTTTCTATTACTCTCATTGATTAGTTTGATGAAATTGTTAACTCGTTTTTAATCATCATTGGTAAGAGATTATCCAATGGTAAAATCGAATCTGTTAATTCTCATATTAAAATAATTCTTAAGAACGA
>CAJUOR010000030.1 GCA_910588165.1 uncultured Thomasclavelia sp. | reverse complement strand
GTTACAAATAAATCAGGAAATTGATCCTAGCATGATCAAGGCTGTGGATAACCAAGATGATTATTCAGCTATTACAATTACAGTTGATCAGGCAAACTATAACAAGAACGAAGAAGGTACTTATATCGTTAAGGCAGAAGCTTACGATTCTTTCAATAATAAAAGTGAGAAAGAAATTAAAGTTATTGTCAAAGATATGCAAGCACCTGTCATTAAATTAAAAGATTCCGGAGAAGGATTTGCAGCCGATGGCAATGCCCTAAGCTTAAGATACAATTCAGATGGTGATATCCGAAATTATATTACTGCGATTGATGACAATATTAGTTCAGGCGATAACGGGGATTTAACAGCTTTCGTTAACGCAAAGGAAATGGATACTTCCAAATTAGGAACTCAGTTTGTCAATGTTAACGTTGCCGATAATGCGGGAAATGAAGCAAACGCTATGATTCCTGTTTACATTATTGATGACGTTGCACCAAACCTTGAGTTAAAAGATGGAGGCAATGCTAAGATTAACTATGGTTCATCTTTTGATCTTTCTGAATTTGCGCAGGCAATTGATGAATATGAAGGCAATTTAACAGATAAGATTAAAGTTGAAGGAACAGTACCAAATACAAAACAATTAGGTGCTACATCAACTTTGAAGTTAACTGTTGAAGATTCTTCAGGAAACAAGACAACTAAAGAATTAACATTAACAGTTGCAGATACACAAGCACCAACGATTACATTCTCTAGAAATAATTTCTCAGTAGAAATGAGTGATACACCAATCAATGTTGCTGATTATGTATCTGTTACAGATAACATGGATACTGATATTAATAGCCGTGTTACTTATAGTGCTTCTACAATTGATATTTCAAGTGAAGGTGAAAAATCTGTTACTGTTACCGCAACAGATAAAGCAGGCAACAAATCTAAGAAAACATTTACAGTTAAAGTTTATGACCCTGCAACTTATTTAGGAAATACAGTTGTTTCATTGGCATACAGCAAACTTGGTTCCCCTTATGTATGGGGCGGAACTGGTCCTTATGCGTTTGACTGCTCAGGCTTTACTTCTTGGATATTCAGACAATCTGGTCGTTCAATTCCACGTATGGTATCCGGACAATACAACGCTGCTGATGAAGTTATCGGAAGCATCAGCCAATTGCAACCGGGCGATTTAGTTTTCTTTAACACTTATGAATGGATGGGACACGTTGGAATTTATATTGGTAATGGACAGATGATTCATGCCGCTAATGAAACAGATGGTGTTATTATTTCTTCATTAAATGGTGGTTATTGGGCAAATTGCTTTATTGCAGGTGGACGTTATTATTAAATTTTCAAAATGCCAAGCGTATGCTTGGTTTTTTGTTTAGCTACTTTCATTTTACAATAAAATTTGATATGATGATGAAAATGACCCTATGAGAGAAGGAGGGGCTTTATGTTAGTGGGAAACACGGCTCAATTCAGACTAGATGATACGTATGTCATACAAAACTATCATCAGACAATTGAAAATATGATTCTTAGAGCAGCGCAAACTTTGTATCCTTACGTTGCGAAGCAAGATCATATTGTCATTTTAGCAGGAAAAGGGAATAATGGGGCTGATGGTTTGGCCTTAGCTTGTCTTTTGAAAAAAACGCAAAAAGATGTAACCGTCTTTCTGATGCATGAAAAAAGCAAGCTATCAAGCGGTGCCGTCTTTTATTTGGAAAAAGCTTTAACATTGGCAGTTCAGATATATTGTTTAGATGAAATGAAGTTAAGATTTAGTCAGCAGGTGTTTGAAGAAACATTAAATAAAGCAGGTGTGATTGTCGATGCTATTTTTGGCACAGGTTTAAAAGGTGCACCAAACGATATTGAAAAAACGGTGATTGCTTATGTAAATACACTAAAAGATATTCCTATTCTTGCCGTTGATGTTCCGTCAGGTTTAAATGCTGATAATGGTATCATTTATAAAGAGGCTATCAAAGCACATTTAACGGTTACTTTTGTGGCAATGAAATTAGGCTTTTTAAATCCCGAAGCTAAGACTTATACCGGAGAGGTTCATGTGGAAGACTTGGAATATCCTCAAGAGTTATTAAAGACAGTAGGCTTTACCAAAGTACTAGATCCTTATGACATTGAAAAAATTTTAAAAAAACGTCGTTATGACGGCTATAAGGGAGTTTATGGCAAATTAGCTTGTATTACCGGCTCTCCAAAATATCCGGGGGCTAGTGTCATCAGTTGTGGTGCGGCTTTAAAGACAGGCGCAGGAATCGTTTCTGTTTTTTCAAGTGCAAGTCAAAATGTTTTATTAAAATATCCGGAAGTTATTATAGAGGACGACTTATTAAATGCTATTCAACATTCCACAGCAATCTTATTTGGGTGTGGCAAAGATCAAAACTTAACAAGCGCACAGCAATTGGAAAAAGTACTATTACACGCAAAAGTTCCAGTATTGTTAGATGCTGATGGGATTAACTTGATTGCCGAGCGGCTTCATTTACTGCATCAAGCTAATTGTCCGATTATTATGACACCGCATATTGGCGAAATGCAACGTCTTTTGCAACATGACAAAAGGCAAGATAGTGTGATAGGGGCGATTGCCTTTGCGAAACAACATCGTGTCATTATTGTTTTGAAAGGACCTCATACGATGATTACAGATGGAAATGTTGCGATTCGTGTTCCTTCAGGCGATCGTGCTATGGCAACTGCGGGTATGGGTGATGCGTTAGCCGGAATGATTGCTTCTTTTTTAGCTCAAGGTTATAATTATTTTGAAGCAACGATTTTGGGGACTTATCTTCATGGTTTGGCAGGTGAAATTTTAGGAAAAAAAAGATATTCAGTCTTTGCCTCTGATATTATTGATATCATGCCTGAGTTGATGATGTCTGTTTTGAAAAAAAGAAAATAATAGTTATATCAAAAAAAGAGATTTTTGGAAATGATATGTACCCTCTTTACCGGACAAAGAAAATCTAGTAAGGAGGGTACATATCAGAAAAATGGAATCTCTTTTATGTTGGTTTAATCAATCATTGCAATAAAGCTTGCATGACGTCCGCAAGCATGATCGTTTCGATAACTAAAGAAAAGCTTAGAATCACCTTTGGTGCAATGCGTATCAACAGTGATATTCGCATCGGGAATACCGAAAGCTAATAACTGAGCTTTAGCCAAACCTTTAGCATCTAAACGGTAAGTGTCTAAAGCAGTTTGCGTATAGTAGCTAGAACTATCAATAGACATTTTTTTGACTAAGTCAATAATATCTTGTTTGGCTTCAAAATTATCATAACTTAAAGAAGGTCCGATATAAGCGTAAAAATCTTTAGGCTGGCAATTTTCATATTGAGCTAAATAATTTAAACTTTTTAGCACGATTTCATGAACATTGCCTTTCCAACCGGCATGAATTGCCGCAATAAGTTCTTCTTTGGGATTGTAAAGTAGAATAGGGATACAATCGGCATGATAGGTAAGTAAGTATAAATTCTTTTCTCTTGTATACAAAGCGTCGGTGTTATCAATCGCATCATCTAAGTTATACATACCTCTACCTTTATCCCTTGCTGTTACTTTTTGAATATTGGTTGAATGGGTTTGAGTGGGGCCAACCATATTATCTATGGTTGTCCCTAGATAGTCAGCTAAAATTTTTCTATTTTCAAGCACATCTGCAATTTCATCTTCGACATTAAGCGCGAGGTTTAAAGAACTGCACGCACCTTTTGAAACACCACCATATCTTAACGGTGTTCCGGCTTTAATATGTGGGGAAATTTTCCATTCTATGATTTCCATATCATCACTTCTTTCTTTTTTTTTTTAATATCTATGTGTTTGTCCTAGCCCTTTTCTAATTTTATCATATGATAAGAATGTAAAGGAGGCGTTTTAAATGAATACAAATTGTGAAAACAACAATATGTCAAATGCGTGTCAACAACATTGGCAACCAACAAATCAGACTAGTTGCGGCTGTGGGTGTGGATTTGGACACGGAACATTTACAGGTTGTCAAAACATGATGGGCAATATGGCGCAAGGCGTTATGCCGATTGTTATGCCAACTCAAGTTGTTGCAAGACAGGCTTTTAACTTCGTTGAACAACCTGTTATCATGCCAATTGAATGCCGTACAATTAACCGTGCTGTCATGGTTCCTCGTGTATATCCAACTTATACACACACACAAGTTAACTGTAACTGTTGTTAAGAAAAGGGTGCATTGCACTCTTTTCTATTTCTTTTCAATTTGATTAAGAATATCTTTGTTTGGATCAATATAAATGGTTTTGTAATGGCTTAGTATAACTTTACCTAAATGACTTCCCGGAGCTTTTTTCAGACTTTGAATTTTTGTATAATTTACAGGAACAGAACTGCTGTTTCTTGCTTTGGAGTATAAAGCAGCCAAGTTGGCAGCTAATCTAATTAAATATTCATCAGGATTGTCGCAAGCGACAATAACATGACTTCCGGGCATATCTTTGACATGGAACCAATAGTGTTGTCTTTTAGCGAATTTAAAGGTCAAATAATCGTTTTGTAGATTGTTTTTACCGACATAAATCAATGTGTTGTCTTTAGCGATGAAAGTATCAAAATGAGGGGACTGCTTCTTGCGTTTTTGTTCCTTCGCTTTCTTCTTTTTGATATAGCCGAGATTTTCCAATTCTTCTTTCATTTCTAACGCATCATAAAAACCGGCATGGTTCATTTGTTCTAAGAGGGTATCAAAATAGTCGATCTCCTCTTTGGTAAGAGCGATTTGTTCATTCAAATAGCGAATGGCGTTTTTGGCTTTTTGATATCGTTGAAAATACTTTTTAGCGTTATTTTTGCCATCTAAACGAGCGTCGAGCTCAATCGTTAATTTTGTGTTATCATAATAGTTAGCGACAGTGATACAAGCCATGCCTTTTTCAATTAAATGGAGGTTACTGTATAGTAATTCTCCTTTTAATTTTAAGTCATCGCTGTTAGTAGAATCGAATAGCTCTTGTTCCAATTTGCTTAATTTGCTTTGGTTTTTGGTTAACTCAGCTTTTAGAAAGTGGCTCAAATCAGAGGTTTGTTGCTTTATTCTGTCATTTTCATCTTTTTCTTTGTAGAAAACATCTAAGCCTTCAAATAGAGGAAAAGATTTTGTTTCACCTGAAAAGTGAGTTAAAGGAACAACGTGATAATCCTCTTTACCTTCGTGTTTAGAAAGATAGAGTGTATCGCTTTCTATAGCTTGTGAAATGATTTGGCTGACATCTTCCTTCATGCTTTCTCTAAAACATAATTCCCGACATAGTAAAGGGGACAATCCCGCATAATCAAGATACATTTTTTCATAGGCATCTTTTTTAAATTCCAAAGGATTTTTTTTCTCATTGAAAAGCGGAGGATAGCTGTATTGAAAGCCTGGTTGAATAATTCTTATGGTACTGATGGCCGGACTTATTCGTTTCAAAGCATCAATGATGGTTCCATCGTGTTTTAAAAGGACAATATTGGAGTGTTTGCCCATAATCTCTATGATTAAACGATAGGTTACGTCATCACCTAGCTCATTGCGACCTAAAAAAGCAATTTCACATATCCGCTCATAGTCTAACTGTTTGACTTCACGAATAAAAGCGCCTTCTAAATGCTTACGAAAAGTCATTGTTAATTGACTTGGGGTAAGGGGTGTCGGATAGTCTTCATTAGTTAAGTTGATTCGGGCATTGCTTGGATGACATGACAATAAGAGCTTGACATTTTTGTAATTTGCCCGAATTAAAACTAATAATTCGTACTTAGAAACTTGATAGATCTTATTAACTTTACCACCATATAAATCTTGCGCTAGGTGTTTAATGACACATTTAGTGACAATTCCATCAAAACTCATAAAACCATCCTTTCTAATATCCTTTATAGTATATCATGTTTTAAAAAAATAGAAAATATTTTATTGACAGTCATTAAATGATTTTGTATCATTTTGAAAAAAGGGGGAAAAGACAATGGAAAAAGGACATTTGATTATATTTAGCGGACCTAGTGGGGTTGGAAAGGGAACAATTAAGGATAAGCTTTTAGAAGATGAGAGTTTGCATTTACATTATTCGGTCTCTTGTACGACTAGACAACCTCGTGTCGGTGAAATGGAAGGCATTCATTATTATTTTGTAACGCATGAAAAATTTAATGAAATGATTGCAGCAGATGCCTTTTTAGAATATGCCAGTTTTGTAGATAATAGTTATGGTACACCTAAAGATAAGGTTGAGGCTAAGTTAAACGAAGGACAAAATGTATTATTGGAAATCGAAATGCAAGGGGCATTACAAGTCATTGAGAAATGTCCGGAAGCTTTAAGCATTTTCTTGTTACCTCCAAGCATGGAAGAGTTAGAGGCAAGAATTCGTCATCGTGGCACTGAAGCTGAGGAAGTAATCCAAAAAAGATTAAAACAGGCTCAAAAAGAAATCGGCATGAAAGATAAATATCGTTTTAATGTCATCAATGACGATGTTGAGCGTACGGTTGCCGAAATTACTCAAATCATCAAAACTTTTAAGACTAGCAAGTAGGCTAGTCTTTTTGATTGAAAAGTGTTATAATGAAAAAGATTAAAAAAGGGGGATTATCATGTACATAGCTAAAGTTGTGATTGAACATCCATTAAGACATTTAGACATGGCGTTTTCTTATTTAAGTGAAGAATTTGTTGCTAATGGTGTGCGTGTCCATGTGCCTTTTGGAAAACAGAAGTTAGTTGGCTATGTACAAGCTGTTGAAAAGACGGATTTAGACCAAAAAGCTTTGAGTCAAAGAGATGGCTTTACTTATCGTATGATTAGTGATGTAATTGATGAAAAACCAATACTTACCGATGAGTTAAGAGAATTGGCTTCAACATTATCTAATATGACATTTACTCCTTTGATTAGTTGTTTAAAAACGATGTTGCCTCCGTCACTTAAACCAAGCTCAAGTGCTAAGGCAACAGTGAAAGTGTTGAAATATGCGGTTTATAAAGCAACACCGAATAAATTAACGCCAAAGCAGGCAAGCTGTTTAAATGAAATAAAAGAAAATAAAGAGATGCCGATTAAAAGTTTTGAGTCTTCTATTATTAAAGCTTTACAGAAAAAAGGGGCAGTGGATATTATCACTAAAGTGCTAAATCGTGAAGTTGAAGCTTTAAGTCAAGTCAGTTTGGAAGTTCCGAAGTTAAACCAAAGTCAAATAGAGGTGTTAAAAGCACTGTTTACACTTGATAAGAAAAAGCCTTTTTTACTCCATGGGGTTACGGGTTCGGGCAAAACAGAAGTTTATTTACACGCTGCCAAACATATGATTGACAAGGGGAAGCAAGTGCTGATGTTAGTGCCGGAAATTTCTTTGACACCTAAAATGACCGCTTTGTTTCAAATGCGATTTGGTAAGAATGTCGCTATTCTTCATTCACGTCTAAGCGATGGACAACGGCAAGATGAGTATCAGCGAATTCTAAAACAAGAAGTTCAAATTGTGGTGGGGGCAAGAAGTGCGGTTTTTGCACCTTTGCAACACATAGGTTTGATTATTTTAGATGAAGAACATGACCAAAGCTATAAGCAGAATAATACACCTCGTTACCATACCAAAGATATTGCCTTATGGCGTTCTAAATATCATCAGGCACTTGTGCTTTTAGGCAGTGCTTCGCCTTCTATTGAAAGCTATGCGAAAGCGCAAGCCGGTATGTATCATTTATTGGAAATGCCCAGTCGTGCAACCAAGCAAGCTTTACCGAAATGTCAGATTGCCGATATGGGACAAGAAGCTAAACAAGGCAATTTATCGATGTTTTCCAAGGCGTTTGTGAACTCTTTGAATCACTGTTTAAGTCAAGGTAAACAGGCTTTGATTTTAGTTAACCGTAGAGGGTATGCAACTTATTTGCTATGCAAAAATTGCGGTTATGTTCCAAAATGTCCTCATTGTGATGTATCTTTGACTTACCACAAGAAAGATCGTGTGCTTAGATGTCATTACTGTGGTTATGAAGAGGCTTATCAGCCCAAGTGTCAAGAATGTCAAAGTGATTTATTAGGATATAGGGGAACGGGAACAGAGCAAATGGAGGAGTTAATCCAAAAAGAATTCCCTTTAGCTAAAGTCATTCGCTTCGATATGGATACGACCAGAAATAAGCAAGGGCATGAAAAACTTTTAGATGCTTTTGAAAGACATGAGGGGAATATTTTGTTGGGGACGCAGATGATTGCCAAAGGGTTAGATTTTAAAGATGTTAATTTTGTAGGAGTCTTAGATGGCGATAGTGCTTTGAATATTCCTGATTTCCGTTCATCTGAGCGTACTTTTCAACTATTGTTGCAAGTTGCCGGGCGGTCAGGTAGACATCAAAAAGGTGAGGTCGTTATTCAAACTTATAATCCTACTCACTATGCCATTGTGTATGCAGCTAAACAAGATTATCAAAGCTTTTATAATATGGAATTAAAAACAAGAAAATTAGGTATGTATCCGCCTTACTGCTATTTAACTAGTGTTCTATTAAGTGGCAAAGATGAATTAGCTGTCGAACGCTGTGCCGAGGGCTTTGCGAATTTTTTAAATGGTAAACTTGAAAATGTTAATATTTTAGGACCGGCTAGAGCTGTGATTAGTCGAATTGATAATGAGTATAGATATCGAATTTTAATTAAGTATAAACAATCCCAACCATTGTTTAAGCTTTTAAAAGAAGCACTTAATCATTATCAGGGAAAAGTCAAAATAGAGGTGGACGTCAATCCATACGTACAGTTATAGGAGGAGTTATGGCTAAAATAAAAAAGAAAACAGAAATTGAAATGTTGGAAGAAGATGCAAGAAAAGGTAGTGTAGCTGCTTTGTATAACCTAGGCTATATTTACCTATTGGGTGAAAAAGTAGAAGCTAATCCTCAAAAAGCTATCAGCTATTTCAGAAGAGGTGCTTCACATCAAGACGGTAAATGTATGCAGGCTTTAGCCATGTGCTTTAGAAACGGCGATGGCGTCGAGGTTGATTTAGATAAGATGATTTATTGGTTAAACAACGGTGTTAAAATCAATGATGGTTGTTGTATGTATCAGCTGGGGTTATGTTACGAGAATGGTAATGGTGTTGAGGTCGATATGGAAAAAGCTGTTTCATTGATGAGAATGGCTAGTAAGCAACATAAAGAAGCTAAACGTTGGCTTAAAGCTCACCATTATTACCAAAACTTTTTTAAACGCATATTCGGAGGTAAAGTATGAATATAAGAGAAGCAGCTGTTGAAATTATTCAAAGAGTAATGATGGGAGGCTATTTAAACCTAACTTTAAATAGCTATCTTGAAAAATATGATTTTTCTAAGACCGATGGCGCTTTATTGACAAGAATTGTTTATAGTGTCATGACGCATCGTTTAACTTTAGAATACGGTATGAAAGAGGTTATTGAAGGGAAAAAGCTTAAGCCTTATGAAAAAGCCGTTTTATTATGCGGTTATTGTCAGATGGTTTATTTTGATAGAATTCCCGATTATGCGATTATTAATGAATCAGTAGCACTTGTTAAGAAGAAAAGGGGAAAACAGACAGCAGGATTTATCAATGCTTTGTTAAGGCAGCTAGTCAAACGCAAAGAGATTGTGATTGATGTAGCTAATGAATTAGACTATTTCTCCATTCATTACAGCCAACCTTTATGGTTAGTTAAGATGTTATTTAAGCAATATGGTAAAGATGAAGCATTAAAGATTTTTGAAGCTTTTCAAAAAACCCCCCCTTTAACAGCACGTTTGAACACCTTAAAGGCAAGCAAAGAGGAAGTAATGCAAACTTATCCGGAAATCAAAGCCGGAAAATTAGCTGACAACTCATTGATTTTTCCTTTTGGCAATATTGCCAACCACCTTTTGTTTAAAAAAGGAAAAGTCAGTGTGCAAGATGAAGCTAGTCAGAAGGTGGCAGAGTTTTTAGATGTAAAACCTCATATGCGAGTGTTAGATATGTGTGCAGCTCCCGGGTCAAAGACTACTCATTTAGCGATGTTGATGGAAAATACCGGAAGTATCCATGCTTATGATATTCACGAACACAAAATTGCCTTAATTAAGAAAAATGCAGAGCGCTTAGGTTGTACAAATATTCAAGCGAAAGCTTATGATGCCACTAGACTAGATGAAATCGAAGCATTAGAAAGTTTTGACGCTATTTTACTAGACGGACCATGTTCGGGACTAGGGGTTTTAGGGCGAAAACCGGAAATTAGGTACCATGATTCAAGCGTGATGGACGAATTGATTAAAACTCAGTCTAAATTATTGAAAACTGCTGAAAAACTCTTGAAAAATAGGGGGATTTTGGTGTATAGTACGTGTACCTTAAACAAAAAGGAAAATGAAAAAAACATTGAAAGATTTATGGAGGATTGTCCTATGATGTATAAGGAAGAAGAACAAACAATTCTGCCTTATAACTATCAAAGTGACGGCTTCTATATGGTAAAGTTGGTAAAAAGAAAATGAAAAAGAATATTTATGATTACACATTAAAACAATTACAGTCAGAATTAGAACAGTTAGGCGAAAAGAAGTTTAGAGCAACTCAAATTTATGAGTGGTTATATGAAAAATTATGCACTTCTTTTGAAGAGATGACAAATTTGTCAGTACCTTTGCAAAAGAAGTTAGATGAACATTTTGAAATTTGTCTACCTAAGATTAAAGAAAAACAAGTTGCTAAGGATAAAACAACAAAGTATTTGTTTGAATTAAATGATGGTGGTTTAATCGAAACGGTCTTAATGCGTTTTGATTACGGGCAGTCTGTCTGTGTTACCAGCCAATTAGGTTGCAACATGGGCTGTGCCTTTTGTGCCAGTGGATTGTTAAAAAAACAAAGAGATTTAACACCCGGGGAAATGGTTGCCCAAGTGATGATGGTTCATCGTGATTTAATGCAAACAGAAGCTTTAAGAGTAAGTCATGTGGTAGTTATGGGGACAGGTGAACCATTTGATAATTATGAAAATGTGGATAGATTTGTGCATGTTTTAAATGAACCTAAAGGTTTAGCTATCGGGGCTAGACATATGACGATTTCAACTTGTGGGATTGTACCGATGATTGATCGCTATAGTACCAATGGTTTGCAGACAAACTTAGCAATATCTTTACACGCACCAAATGATGAATTGCGTGATCAGTTAATGCCCATCAACAAAGCTTATCCATTAGCGAAGTTAAGAGAGAGTATTGCCGCATATATTGAAAAAACAAATCGCAGAGTTACCTTTGAATACATCTTGTTAAACGATGTCAATGATTCGCTTGTTTTAGCTAGACAGCTTGCCCATTATGTTAGGGGGTTAAATTGTTACATCAATTTAATTCCTTATAATAGTGTAGATGAACACGGTTTTCAAAAAGCAAGTCCTAAGAATGTTAAGAATTTTCATGCGGAATTGTTACGTTTGGGTATCAACTGTACATTGAGAAAAGAGCATGGCGGAGATATTGACGCAGCTTGCGGTCAATTGCGTGCCAAAAGAATGTCTAAATAGGAGGCAAAGATATGAAATTTTCCTATCATAGTGATATTGGTTTAAAAAGAGCAGCTAATCAGGATCGGTGCTGTGTTTTAAGTAATCAAGCTCAGCAAACTTTTGGTATTGTCTGTGATGGCATGGGCGGTCATTTAGCCGGAGAAACAGCTGCGCAAATGGCATTGGATATATTATGTCAGGCATTTATCGAAAAAGAGAGGTTTTATTCGGTTACCGAAGCTAGCCAATGGCTTTTAGATGCTGTAGAGAAAGCTAATCGTGCTATTTATATTGACGCCAACAGTGACACCAATCATCAAGGCATGGGAACGACTTTAGTTGCCGTTTTAGTAATACAGCATAGTTTAATTGTTTGCCATGCCGGAGATTCACGTGCCTATATCTATGCCAATGCTAAGTTGCAACAACTGACTAAAGATCACACTTATGTTAATTTATTAGTCGAAAACGGCTCTATCAATAAAGAACAGGCTCAATTTCACCCTCAAAAGAATGTTTTAATGAAAGCTGTTGGGGTGTTTGAAAATCTAGTTACAAGTCATAAAATCTATGATGATATGCAAGGGACTTTACTGTTATGTAGCGATGGTCTTTATAATTTAGTTTCCGATATAGAGATGATGAATGTTTTGGCTCAAGCGACTTCTTTGGAAGATAAAACATTACAACTGATTCAAATCGCTAAACAAAATGGTGGTTTTGATAATATTTCCTGTGTCTTAATTGATTTAGGGGGAGGTGTAAACGATGAATAATGGGACAGTTGTTGCAGGTCGCTATGTCTTGAAAGAACTTATCGGACAAGGCGGTATGGCAGATGTCTTTTTAGCACGAGATGAAATTCTCGATCGTGATGTCGCCATTAAAGTTTTGCGAAGTCACTTAGCCGATGATGCGATTTATGTGCAACGCTTTGCACGTGAAGCAAGTGCCGCTGCTACACTTGCCCATAAAAATATCGTAGAGATATATGATGTTGGCGAAGATGAGGGCAAATATTATATTGTAATGGAATATGTGCCAGGTACAACTTTAAAAGATTTGATTCATAAACGTGGGGCTTTGCTTCTTTCCGAAGCGATTGATATTATGATTCAATTGATTAACGGCGTTAAAGAGGCTCATAAAAATGGTATTATTCATCGAGATTTGAAACCTCAAAATATTTTGATTACAGATAGTGGAGTTCTTAAAATTGCCGATTTTGGTATTGCGATGGTTCAGGCATTTGCTCAGGTTACCGAATCTACGACGATTATGGGATCATTACATTATTTAGCCCCTGAGATAGTTCGAGGGGAGAAAGCAACTTTCCAAAGTGATATTTATGCTTTAGGGATTATATTTTATGAATTATTAAGAGGACAAGTCCCATTTAATGATGAGGCTGCCATGAATATTGCGATGAAGCATATTCGTGAAGAATTTCCTTCGATTAAGGCTTATAATCCGACAATTCCGCAAGCGATTGAAAATGTGATTATTCAAGCGACTGCCAAGAATACAAGAGATCGCTTTGAAACGGCAGATGATATGTTATACGCCTTAACATTAGCGATAAAATATCCGGATCAAGAGAAATTAGTTTTTGAAAACAAAGATGAAGCTTCACCGACCATCGTCTTTGAGGCAGCTAAACCGGAGCCTAAGAAGGTTTTAACAAAAGAAGAAAAACAAAGAATATTAAAGCGCAAGAAAATGAAGAAATATAAATATATTGCAACCGGTGTCGGTGGTGTTTTGGTTGTTTTAATCGCATTTTTGTTTTTCAATACCGTATTTGGTCCATCAACATTTGAAATGCTGGATTTATCCGGTTTAACAGTTGAACAAGCTAAATTGCGCCTTGAAGAAAAAGGGTTAATTTTAGATGAAAATGCTCGTCCGGAAGAAAATTCAAATAAATACAAAAAAGGTGAGATTATTAAGACTTCTCCAAGTAAAGGCGAAGAGGTCAAAGAGGGCGATAAAGTCATCGTAACAATCTCTAAAGGCAAAGAATTAAAGATAGAAGATTATGAAGGGCGTCGTTATGAAAAGGCCGCAGCGGAGCTAGAAGCGATGGGCTTTAAGGTTGAAGCAAACTATGTTCAAAGCGAAAGTTATAGTTCCGGCGTTGTTATCGATCAAAGCATCACACCGGGAACAATTGTCGACAATAATTCTGCCTTGAATATTACTTTAACTGTGTCAGAAGGTTTTTCTAAACACGTTGACAGTGTTGTCGGCTATGATTTAGAAGCTGCAATTAAAATATTGGAAAATAAGGGCATTCGTGTAACGACCGAAGTCTTGCCTGAACCGACAGACAAAGATGTCATCAGTCAAATGCAAGCTAATGTTGTTGTTAAGCAGACACATGAAAACGAAAAAATTACATCGTCAAGTGTTGTTGTAACCTTATATTACTATGATCATGTTGTTATTTTGCCTCCTGATAATCCGGTGCCACCAGATGACGAACCAACACCTGATGAACCATCAAATGCGCCTGATTCGGAGGAGAACACCCATGAATAGACAAGGACAAATCATTCGTGCATTATCGGGTTTTTACACAGTTTATGACGGTAAGGAAAGTATTGTCTGTAAAGCTAGAGGTAAGTTTAGAAAAAACGGACAAACGCCCTTAGTGGGAGATTGCTGTGAATTTAGTTATGATGGTCAAAACGAGGGGTGGATTACAAAGTTATACCCCCGTCATAATATGCTTGTTAGACCACCGGTTGCCAATATTGATCAGGCTTTGATTGTGGTGTCCGCTAAAGAACCTGACTTTTCGACTGTTTTACTAGATCGTTTCTTGGCTTTAGTCGAACACGCTGATATTACACCGATCATTATTGTAACTAAAACGGATTTGATAGATAAGCAAGTTCTTCAAAAGATGATTGAGCCTTACCAAGTTGCAGGCTACCGTCTAGTTTTGACAAATCCCAAAGACAAAGCTTCACATGAATCCATTCAAGCTTTATTTAAAGGTAAACTATCTGTTTTCACAGGGCAAAGCGGTGTAGGAAAATCAACATTATTGAATGCCATCAATCCTGCTTTAGATTTGAAAACAGGTGTGATTTCAAATGTTTTAGGTCGAGGCAAACATACGACACGCCATGTTGAACTGTTTGAATTATATGGTGGTTGGGTAGCTGATACACCGGGCTTCTCATCTTTAAACTTAGATTTTTCGGAAAGAGAATTAGCTGTTGCTTATCATGATTTCAAGACATTAAGTCAAGCGTGTAAATTCAGAGGCTGTTTACATTTAAGCGAACCTGAATGTGCCGTCAAACAAGCTGTTAAAGACGGACATATTTCAGAAGAACGCTATGCACATTATCAAATGTTTTTAGACGAAATACGTCAAAAGAAAGGAAAATTTTAATATGATTATTTCACCATCTTTATTATCTGCGAATTTCAGTCGATTAGGTCAAGAAATTGCCGATATTGAAAAAACAGAGGCTAAGTGGCTTCATTATGATGTCATGGACGGGCATTTTGTACCTAATATCTCATTTGGATACAGTATTTTGAAAGATGTAAGAAAAGTGACAGATTTAGTTTTAGATGTTCATTTAATGATTAGCGATCCTTTGTTTTATTTAGATGAATTTATTAAAGCTGGCGCTGACTATATTACATTCCATTTGGAAGCCTATCAAGATATGGCAAAAACAAAGCAAACTATTCAGAAAATTAAAGAAGCACATCTTAAGGCGGGTATTTCTATTAAGCCTAACACAGATGTGGAAGATGTCTTGCCTTTATTAGAAATATTAGATATGGTCTTAGTTATGAGTGTCGAACCAGGTTTTGGAGGACAGTCTTTTATGGAAAGCTGTTTACCGAAAATTAAGCTTTTAAAAGAATATATTTCACAAAATCATTTAGACTGCTTAGTCGAAGTTGATGGCGGTATTAACGCTCAAACAGCCAAACTAGTTAAAGAAGCCGGGGTTGATGTGATGGTTGCCGGAAGCTATATCTTCAATAAAGACGATAGAAAAAAGGCAGTGACATCTTTATTATGAAAATAGGGATTTACGGTGCCGGTTCTTTTTGTCATCAAATTGATCGGACAATTGATTATATCGGTGTAGATGGCGGCGTAGCTACTTTGCATCAATTAGGTATTTCACCGATTTATGTTGTGGGTGATTTCGATTCTTTATCTGAACAAGAATTAACGTCTGATATTAGACAAAAACGTTTACCTTGTCGTAAAGATGATACAGATACAGCCATCGCTATCTCAGAAGCTTTAGCTATGGGATATGATGAGATTATTTTATACGGCGTAACAGGAGGCAGAATCGATCATTTTTTGGCTGTATGTCGTCTATTAGCCCAATATAAAGATGTTAAGATAACCGTCTATGATGATTTTAATTGTCTTTATATTTTAAAACCGGGAGAACATCATATTTTTAAATGTGGTTATGATTATTTATCATTTTTTTCTTTAAATCAAGCTACCATCACTTTAAAAGGAGTGGCTTATCCGTTAAATAACTATGATTTAAGATATGATGATGCTTTATGTGTATCTAATGAGATAATAGATCCGTACGCTCAAGTCATAACCGATGGTTATTTGTACTGTGTTCAGTCAAGAAATGGGTTGATTTCAAAATGAGAATGATTGCCTTAACATTAGAAGATATTCGTTTTGAAAGAAAAGAATATGATTTAGATTTAAAAGAAAGTATTGCCAGACGTGGATTGGCATTTCCACTTAAAGTCACTATTGAGAAGGACGGTTATATCTGCGTTGATGGACATAAGCGTTTAAGTGTCTTAGATGATATAAAAGCGGATTCACGTTATGAACGTTTTATAACTAAAATACCGGTCATTGTGATAAATTCCGATCATAATCGTTCTAATGACTGTTGGAGAGCAAGAAATACACATTAAAGGAGGTTAGAACGATGTTGTTGCAAGCGACGGATATTTATGTTCGCTATGGACATGAACCTATATTAGAAAATGAAAGTCTATATATTGAGGAAAAAGAACGTATCGCAATTGTGGGAGCAAACGGACAAGGAAAAAGTACATTGTTAAAAATCATAGCTCATAAAGATGAGGCTTATGCTAAGTTTTCTTGCAAACCGCAAATGACAATTAGTTACCTTGAGCAACAGCCACGTTTTAATCCCTCAAAAACGCTTTGGCAAGTCTTTTTAGAACAGAGCAGCACGAAAGATGATTATCGTTTTAAAAGTTTTATCACAAAATTTGGTTTTACTGATTTAAATCAGCCGATTGGTCAATTATCCGGTGGGCAACAAAAACGTCTTGCTTTGGCATTAGTATTAAGTCAAGAGGCAGATTTACTGATTTTAGATGAGCCAACCAATCATTTGGATATGGATATGATTTTATGGTTAGAAAAATATCTGCAACATTATCGTGGCGCTATTTTAATGGTAACCCATGACAGATACTTTTTAGAGCGTATTACTTCGACCATTATTGAAGTTAGTGCCTCTCATCTTTACTTAAGTCATGGAGGGTATCAAGGATATCTTGACAATAAATTGATGCGAGAACAAGATGAGTTAGCTAAAAGAAGGAAGCGAGCGACTTTACTGAGGCAAGAAACCGAATGGGTAAAAGCCGGAGTAGAGGCAAGGCGCACAAAAAGTAAATCAAGATTACAACGCTATGAGGCTTTATTAAAAGCCAATGAAACAAGCGAAGCTCAAAAAATGAGCATTGATATGATGATGCAACGCTTAGGCAGAAAAACGATTTCTTTTCATCATGTGACAAAAAGTTTTGATAATCATCTTTTATTTGAGGATTTCAGTTATCAGATTCAACCTTATGATCGAATTGGTATTCTAGGGGGTAACGGTTCAGGTAAAACCACATTATTGAATTTGATTTGTGGTATGGATTCTCACTATCAAGGGGTGATCGAAATCGGGGAAACGATTCGCGTCGGCTATTTTGATCAACAAAGTATGCATTTAGATGATAGTATGAAAGCCTATGATTACATTTTTCAAATCAGTGATGCTATTCAGACAAGTGAAGGCATTATGAATGCCAAAAGTATGATGACGCAATTTTTATTTGATGATCGAACGATGTATCTACCTATCGGACGGTTATCAGGTGGGCAAAAAAGAAGATTATATCTTTTAAGTATTTTGATGCAACAACCGAATGTGTTAATCTTTGACGAGCCGACCAATGATTTAGATTTAGATACGTTGACCATTCTCGAGGACTTTCTTGATCATTTTAACGGTATTCTGATTACTGTCAGTCATGATCGCTATTTTTTAGATAAAGTCGTTGACAAAATGTTTGTCTTTAAAAATCAGCGCATCTCTATTTATAATGGCGGTTGTTCAGATTATTTAGAGAAAGATAATCAAATTAACATCTCGCAAAAGAAAGAAAAAGCAGAAGTCAGAGTTAAAGAAAAAGTTGTTAAATTGAGCTATAAAGAAAGTAAAGAATATGAACAGCTTCAAATAGAAATGGTAGATATTGAAAAGGAATTAAAACGTATCAGTCAGGCATTTGAAGATAGTCAGTTAAGCTACGAAAAAGCCCAAGCTTTATCTGTTTTACAAGCTGAATTAGAGGCTAGTCTTGAGAAGAAAACAGAGCGTTGGTTTGAGTTGGAAGAAATTTTAGAAAAAAGTAAAAAATAAATTTAAAAAGTTGAAAGGTTTTAAGACTTCTAAACGTATTAAAGGTGAAAGGAGTTGGAGAATATGAAAAAACTTTTATTGATGATGACGATATTAACAATAGCATGGACAGGAACTTTAGATACATCAGCTAAAATAGGTCATCGTCGAGCTTATGCCTTATTAAACTGCGAATATGAAAAAGAGGTGTGTCCAAATAGTGATAATTGTTTTTATCATCATTGGCACAAAAATACAAATGGATATGGTAATCTTGAAGAATGCCCAAACGGTAATCAAAAGCAAGAGAATTGTCCAAATAACAATAAATGCGACGGAATAGGAAAACACCACCATCAACAAAGCTATTCAGATGGAAACGGACAGCATCATAGAAATAGAAAACATCATTAGTATAAGGGTGTGAAAGATATGTTAGAGGAAAAGGTTGTAGAAAAAGCGTTAGATGAATATGGAGATATGTTAAGGCGTATTTGTTTTGTGCATTTGAAAAAAGAAGCAGATATTGAAGATGTTTTTCAGAACGTCTTCTTAAAATATGCTTCTAATGC
>CAJUOR010000029.1 GCA_910588165.1 uncultured Thomasclavelia sp. | reverse complement strand
AAAAGAATATCGAATTCACCAACGTTTTTTTCTACTTCCGCTTCTGGTACAGCCCAGATTTTAGCTTCAGTACCAGCTTCAGCAGCAGCTTTTTCCATTTTAGTTACAAGTAAACTTGTAGACATACCTGCAGCACAGGCTAACATAATTCTCATCATTTTATATATCTCCTTTTTTTATTTGAAATTACCAAAACTACTTGGCTATTTATATTAAATCATATTCCGCATGAAAAGTCAATCGTAATCGTTTTCAAAAGGAATTCTTTTCAAAGAAAAACACCTTGTCAAAAGGTGTTTTTACTTTATTATTTATTGTAGAAATTATTGTAAACTTCTAAAGCGGTATTGAACACTTTTTCACCATTCATAGTACCGTAATCTCTCATGTCAATGACATGTACAGGGAATTTTCCATCAGCTAATTTTTCAAATTCCTTAGCTTTGAAACGAATTTGAGGTCCAACTAAAAGAATATCAAATTCACCTAAGTTTCCTTTTACGCTTGCTTCAGATACAGCCCAGATTTTTGCTTCTTTACCGGCAGCTGCAGCAGCTTGTTCCATTTTTGTTACAAGTAAGCTTGTAGACATACCTGCTGAGCAGGCTAACATAATTCTTAACATTTTATATATCTCCTTTTCATTTTATTTTTACCAAAACATTGGCTACTTATATTAAACCATATTTTAAATGAAAAGTCACGTATAATCGTAATCGTTTTCAAAAAAATAAATGAAACATTTTTTCATATACAATTTCCGATTGTCTATGTTATAATGTTAGACATTGAAAAGGAGAGAAGCACAATGAAAATGATGGTTGACATCGCTCATGATTTTTTAGAAGAAAAAATGAATGATCAAAGTATTGCAATTGATTTTACGATGGGCAACGGTTACGATACTTTGTTTCTTGCTCAAAGGGTGAAAAAAGTTTATGCGTTTGATGTTCAAAAAGCAGCTTTGGAAGTAACTGCAAAACGTTTAAAAGAAGCTCAAATAAATAATGTTGAACTCATTTTAGATGGACATGAAAATGCTCAAAACTATATTCCTTATTATGATGTAGGTATTTTTAATTTAGGTTATTTGCCTAATTTATCCCACGAAATTACAACTCAAGCCCAAACGACAATCAAAGCTTTAAAAACAGCTTTAGATTTATTGAAAGTTGATGGTAGACTAGTGCTTGTCGTGTATCCGGGTCACGCCCAAGGAAAAGAAGAAGCCGAAGTTCTTGAGTTTTTTGTTAAGGCTTTAAGCCCACATGATTATCATGTGGCTAGTATGCGTATGGAAAATAAGAAATTATCTCCTTATATACTTTTAATTGATAAAAGATATTAAAAAAATAAGTTCATATTTTATTCATTTTTAATTGCTATGCTTAGCTTAAGGTGGTGTGATTATGGCAAGAGAAATAGAACAATTGACTTTTTATGAAGAGTATATTGAATTGAAGCGAACACATTTGTTATCCATGATGGACTATCTAATTTCTAAAATGAAGACAGAACGCTGTAATGTTCGCCACTATAAACATTGGGAAGCGGAAATGACTTCTTTTAAAGAGGAGTATCGTGTTTTTAAAAAAAATGTCGTTGAATGGCTCAACGAAGGTAAAATGGCTGGACTAGAGGAGAATGTTGGATTTAGCTGTGAAGAACTTGAAGAAAAATATGAGGTGCTTGCACAGATTTTTTTAGAGAAACGTGATGAGATTCGTGAAAAGACAACTTTCTTTGAAACACGTCAAGCATCAAAGACAAGAGGTTCCTTTTTGGTCTTACCCTTTAAGCGTTTTGATATTCATATCTTCGCTGTTAAAATGCGACGTAAACCATAAAGAAAATGTATATGTATCTGCTAAGAATACATATACATTTTTTTGTATGTTATGATAAATAATTTTATTATTCTATTTCAAGTGCGTTTTCAATTGGTTTATATGGATTTTGTGAATTGATGTGGTCGTAGAAAAGATGCCCGTCAAAGTGATCTAATTCATGTTGATAAACGATAGCTTCATAGCCACGTGCAACAATAGTCACGTCCTTTTGAGTTAAGGCATCGTAAGCCTTAATGGTTACTTTAGCGTATCTAGGCACGTAGCCTTTATGATCTTTATTGACAGAAAGACAACCTTCCCCGTCCTTTAGATAGGCAATTCTTTCTGAATGAGAAACGATTCGAGGATTAACTAAGGCATAGGCAATAGCATCGATAATTTCTCCGTCTTCGTTATAATCATAAATTAAAATGGCACACATTCTTTTTTTGACGCCGATTTGAATCGCAGCTAAGCCAACCCCAGGACGTAAATCTAAGGCTTCACTTTTTTCTTCGTCTTGTGAATTTTGTAAATACTCGTACATATCCATCAATAACTGATGATCTTCTTTTGAAAGTGGGAGTGAAACAGGTTCGGAAATCTCCCTTAAAAGCGGATTGTGATCATCAATAATATCTTTTAATAAAATCATTCTATTCACCTCGTTCCTATTGTAACAAATTTCTACCTAAAAAAAAAGCAAAAAGAAAATGCTAAGGGAAACCCTTAGCAAATTTTTGAGCAGCCACAGATGATGAGCAATAAGAAGATGACTAAGACAATTGCAAACCAGCTAGACCCGCCACCGAAACCATAGTTGTTGTATCCACCAAATGATTGGCAGCTTTGTAAACTAAATGGTGTAGTGCAGAATGTTGGCATATAGCTTTGGCATCCACATCCTCCGAAATTATATCCATAGTTCATTGAACCTCACCTCCTTGCATTCTTATCTTATGTGCTGTGCTGATTTTGATATAGGTTAAAGCCTAGTTTACGTAAAAAAATTTGTTAATTGATAGATGAAAGAAGTTCTCGAAATTGTTTTAATCAGCATTGATATTTCAGATAAGAGTTAAGTTTCGTTAAAATTTGATGATGAATTGAGAGATTTTTACATTAAGGAAAAGGAAAGAATGAAGTCATACCTTTACAAACCGTTAAATACTTTATAATGAACTAAATTGAAATCTCGGAAAACCGTTGATGAGAAAAGTATGCTTCTAAACTTGCATAAGGTATTTAAGTTTGGTTACAATTAAATTGAAGGCTTAAAAGAAAATGAGGTATCTTTTTTTCAAACAGGGAAATTCTTAGGGGAAAATAGGTTGTTTTATTTGTCGAAATTTGTTATACTATATACGTGGTTTTGAATACTATGTATAATTGTCTTTTAGTATACAAAAAAGGAGCTTAAAAATGATTAAAATAATTACGGATACATCAACGCTATATACACCTAGTCAAGGGAAAGAAATGAATGTTGAGATTTTACCGTTATTGGTAACTGTCAATAATAAAACTTATCAAGAATTTGTCGATATTTCCAGTCAGCAATTTTTAGAAGAAGTTAAATCAGGCAATGTGCCTACGAGCTCACAACCTGCTATCGGTATGGTTATTGAGGCTTATGAGAAATATAGTGATGATGAAATCGTTAATCTTTGCATGACAGATGGGTTATCCGGTACATATATGTCTGCATTAGGGGCTAAAAACGGATTAGAGAATGAAGAACATATTCATGTGGTTAACACCAAAACATTATGCGGACCTCATCGTTATATATTTGAATGTGCTATGAAGATGGTTAATGAAGGCTGTTCTTTAGATAAGCTATTAGCGATGTTAGATCAAAAAATTGCCTCAGCCAAATCGTTTCTATTACCACAAGATTTTGACTTTCTAAAACGTGGCGGACGTCTAACACCATTAGCTGCGAAAATAGGCGGTTTATTAAAGATTCAACCGGTTATGACCCAGACAGAAGATGGACGTCGCTTAGAGAAATTCACAATTGCAAGAACTTTTAATGGGGCAGTTAGTGCGGTCATTAAACAGTTCCAGGCATTAGAAAATCCGGAAAGCTACCGGGTATCTATTTCTCATGCCGGAGTAGAACAACAAGCCAAGAAAATTAAAGAAAATTTTTTAGCGTTATATCCAAATTTGAATATTGATTTTTTAGAGCTATCCCCTGCTTTTATTACTCAGGGTGGTCCTGGTTGTATTGCTATTCAGTGGGTGCTTAATTAGACATTCTTCTTTCGGAATGTCTCTTTTTTTGATATAATGTGAATGAGAATGTTAGGAGGAATAACATGGAAAATATAAAAGAAAAAATTTTAGAGGTAAAAAAAGAGAAAAATGCGTTGATTTTAGCTCATTATTATGTGCCAGGTGATGTCCAGGATATTGCCGATGAGGTCGGTGATTCGTTTGCTTTGGCTAAAAAAGCTAAAGAAACAGATGCAGACATTATTGTTTTTTGCGGGGTTCACTTTATGGCGGAAAGTGCTAAATTGTTAAATCCTCGTAAAAAAGTTTTGCTACCGGATATGAGTGCCGGCTGTACAATGGCTGATATGGTGACAAAAGATGATGTTTTAAAACTAAAGGCAAAGTATCCTAAAGCTAAGGTTTGCACTTATGTTAATTCAACAGCCGATGTCAAGACGGTTAGTGATGTGTGTGTGACAAGTTCCAATGCTGTTAAAATTGTTCAAAATATTGACAGTGATGAAGTTATCTTTGTCCCTGATCAAAACTTAGGTCGCTTTGTGGCTACGCAAGTACCTGATAAACACGTCATTTTACATCATGGCTATTGTATAACCCATCATCAAATCTCTTTAGAAACATTAAATAAAGCTAAACAAGACTATCCGGGCTATTTAGTAGTAACCCATCCGGAATGTCAAAAAGATGTTGTTGAGGCTTCTGATTATGTCGGAAGTACATTGCAGATTATCAATTATATTACCCAAAGTTCACATGATGCTTTTTTGGTTTGCACGGAACAAGGAGTTTTACATGAAATTCAAAAACAGAATCCTAGTAAAACAATTAAATTGTTGAGTGAAAAATTAAATTGTCCGAATATGAAAAAAATCACTTTAGAAAAGGTCTATGATGTCTTAAAATATGAAAACAATGAGATTATTTTCGATGAGGATTTTATTGAAAAAGCACGTCGACCTTTAGATAAAATGCTTAAGTTAGGTTAGGAGGGACATTATGATTAAAGTAACCATATGTACAACTGACAATATATTAAGAAAAAAACTTGAATTAGGCATTACGCAACAAATGAACAGTAATCATATTGACTTTCATTTGTGCGAGGTTCAACAAAATAAAGATATTCCCGATGACTCGTTTCTTATTTTAGGCGATAGCGAGGCTTTGTATGACTATACAAAAAAGATTATGATGATTGTGGTTTTAAATGACCATCAACATGACGAGGCATTAGCTCGCTTAGCGATTTGCGCTTTTATTGCCAAAGAAGACGTGGATACCCAATTATCTAATGTTTTGCTTAAATGGGTGGATTATTTCTTTGATAATTATCATTTCAGTATCGATGAAACTCATGAGTTTATGTTGCCGGAGGTTAATTATTTTGAAATCTTGAATTTAACAAAGATTCAAGTTCATACAGATGATTGCACTTTCAAATGTGAATTACCTTTCCAATACTCAACTTTTTCTATGTTATTGCCTAAGAATTTTTTGATTGTGGGAACCGAATATATTATCAACTTAGATAAAGTGAAAGCTTTTGAAGACGGCAAAGCAATCATGAAAGATGGAAAAATTATTCCTTCAATCATCATGAAAAAGGTGGAAGAAAGGACGCATCGTTTTGATTTAGCGAATAGTCAAGATAAGATTGCAATCGGAGATAAATATAATAAAGCAAAAATCCATAAAGCCGTTTTAATGACCGGAGCAATAGGGCTTGCTGTGAGTGGGACTTTAATTTATATGTTATTACAAGGGAATTTTTCTATTGGCTTAAGTAGTTTAATCGGCTTGCTGGTGTTTAGTATGCTGTTTTTACCTTTATATACAGCTAATCTAGGTAGTTCAGGCGATTATTATGAATTACAGGAGAACGGTATCTATTATTATTCGGAAAGCTCTATGCTTAAGAAAGCTAAATGGAGTCAAGCTGTTTTAAAACATGACGAACAATCTCAAATGAAATTTATCCCATATGAAGATGTCGCCTACATTCGTGTCGGAACACGTGCCACAGCGAATATGATGAGCTCAATGTTTTTAGATTTTAATAATAAGAATTATCTATTAAAATTAAAATTTGAAACGACAACAGATACATTAGAATTTGAAGAAATACCGACTTATACAGATTTGTTTGCGATGGCTAAATTACGTTTAGATATTGCGTGTCTATTAAATCGATTGACTTTATTAGGTAAAAAGGTGGAAAGTGGGGAAGGTATTTTGATGGCTTTAAATGATCCTAATGCGGATTTGCAACAATATATGAATAAACGTAATAAAGAAGATATCTAAAACCGGCTAGAGGCATATTCGTGATGGAATATGCCTTTTTTGGAGTGAAAAATTATATTTAATCATAAAAAAGAGAGTGAAAAATCAAGTGATTTATGGTATGATATAGCTAGATGTTGAGGTGAGATGAATGAATGTTTTAAATTTGTTATCTTTTAATGAAATTGTGAAAAAATATGGGCAACGCAATTTGATGATTGCGGCTGGCTGTTTAGTATTACTTGTTGTCGCTTTATTAGGGATAAGACAAATGCGTTTGAAAAAAAGACGTAAGGAGGTCGCTGCCCTTGAAAATCGCTTGGCGGCTATCAAGAGCTTACCTATTCAGTACCGTTTAGGTAGAGTTCAAAATATTGCCAAAAATGCTCCTGAAATTATGGCTCAGTATACTGATTTTGAAAATCGTTATGATGAGCTTATCAGTATGCAAAAAGATGAGATTGCTATTTTGTTAAACGAAATTGATGAAAAGCTTTATTCGGGTAGAATGTTTAAAGTTTCGGGTATGTTTAAACGCTTAGAAGAACAAGTCAATCAATTTGAAACAAAGGCGAATGAACTTTTGGCAGAGATTGAGGCTGTTACGGAAATTGAAAATATTCAGCGTATTTCTATTATTCGTGTTAAAGAAAAATATCGTAATATGCAAGAGAATTATCAAAATGTGCGCTATAAGCTTGAAGAAGCGGTACCTGGTATCAATGACTTTACCCAAAAGATTGATGAAGATTTCGTTGTATTGGAAAACATGATGAATACTCAGCGTTTCGATGATGCTAAAAAGCAGTGTGAAATGATTGATGGAAAGATTGATTTCTTGAGTGCCAATATTCGTGATTTACCTACTTACTTATCTTTGGCAACAGGCTATATTCCTGCCGAAATCGACAAGATTCAAAATAGAATTGTTGATTTAAAAAGCCGTGGTTTTTCGTTAGTTCGTGTGAATGCGGAAGAAAGAATTATGGATATGCAAAATAAACTCGAACAGGTTGACGAAGATATTCAGAATTTAGAAATCGCTAATGTCGGTGAGGCGTTGAATCAGATTACAGCTGAGATTACGAAGATGAACGATGAGTTTGAAACAGAAGAAGCTGCTCAAAATGAGTTCAATGATATGTGGAAGAACGTATTTGATAAAATCAGTGAATTAAACAGCAATTATGATTACGCTAAAGAAGAATTGGAAAAGTTGCAGAAACTTTATGTTTTGGAAGATGAACGTATTGACATCAATAAAGAAGCTGAGCATTTACAAGATATTTTATCAGATATGACACGTTTAAGAGAAGTCATTGATTCTAATGAATTTTCTTATCAGGAAGTTGTTGAGAAGTTAAAGAATTTAATTGCGGATAGTGATGCGTTCGAAGAAAAATTACAATTCTTCTTTGCTTCACGTGATGAAATGTATTTAACAGAAAAACGTGCTTTAGATGAATTGGAAAATATCAATATTGTTTTATTAGAGATTAAGTCTCAAATCAAAAATAAGCAACTGCCGATGATAAACGAATCGTATAGAGATTACATCGCCGATTCATATAAAAAAGCTAATGAAATCCAATTCTTATGTAAATCTCGACCTATTATTTTAGATAAGTTAACACAGCAAGTGGATATTGCTAGGGATATTATTTATAAGTTATATGATAATATCCATAATTTGATTGTGACTGCGGATATGGTTGAGGAAGCGATTGTGTTTGGTAATCGCTATCGCTCGAGCTTTTTAGAAGTCAATACAGAGTTGACTAAGGCTGAGGTGTTGTATCGTAATGGTGAATATACGAAGGCTTTAAGTACAGCTGTCGATATTATTGAAAAAATTAAACCGGGATCTTATGAACGGTTAATTAAGAAAAATAATGTTGAAAAAGATCCTCGAAGTATTGTTGCATAGTAAAAAAATGAGAAAAGTCATTATTCTTTTCTCATTTTTATTTTATTCTAATGGATTGGATTAAATGTATTACAATCTCTTTTTAATACATATTCAGTTGCAAATAATCAGTTTAGGCTATATCTGTTTGAGTTGCCAAAAAGATATCGATAATATTTTGCGGTAGTGAGCTAACCCATAATAAATAAGTATCATTGACAACCACATCATAGAAACGACTGCCATCAGCACTGAATTTTCCTAATGCCCTAGCTTTTTTTAAGGCAAGGTTATCTTTAGCAAAATGGTATATTTCAATATCACCGGCTAATGTACTCAATTTAATACCATCAAGTGCACCGACCAAATTAGCTGCCATTTGTCTTGTTTTTAAAACTTCAATTCCACTATCATTCAAAGCTTTGATAAAGTGGTCATAAAATTCAGGTACTTCTTTTTCTTTCTCACTTTCATCTTCATCTTTTGGTTTAGGATTGTATAGCCATAATGCCGCAAGTGAAAGACCGGCAAGAATACCAACCATTTTTCTCATTTGTGCTTCTCCTTTCTCCTTAAATCTCGGAAATCTGTTTTTTCTTTATGAATTTGTAATACCTTTCCATTTTCATCAACTATTAAAGCGCTTAAGTATCCACTTAAAAAAACACCTGTATCAATTAAATAACTTTGACTAAAGCTTTGGAAGAAAGGTCCATTTAGATGTGGGGTATGACCATAAATCTGGAGCTTGCCGATATTAGCAACTGTCATGCGATTCCACAAAAGTCCGCAAGGATCATTGGGATCAAGGGGATTATGTTTAAATATAGACACACCGGCATGACTGTAAAAAATAGCAGGTGTTTCATGAAAGAGCGGTAAAGACAGAAAAGTTTCTTTAACTTCATTGATATCAACCTGATTTTTAGTTAATTGGTCTAAAACATATTGTCCGTCTTGTAAGTACCAGCATGATTGATGTGTTTGAAGGGCGTGTTCAATAAACTCTTGTTCATGATTGCCTCTTAAAAAAATACAGTTAGCTTGATTGAGATGCTGTTTTAAAAAACGGTACATTTCATATGGAAAAGCTCCTTTATCTAAATAATCTCCTAAAATGACTAAACGCATAGTATCTTTATCATAATAGCGATGAAGCAATTTCATGAATGTTAAATAGCAGCCATGAATATCACTAACGACAAAATCAACCATTTTTCCACCTCTTTTCTTCATTATAACATGATTTTTAAGAATGGCGATATTTCTTTTGTATTTTGTCAAAATATTTTTGACAACATTCGCCTTGAAGATGTTGCTTTTTTCCTATCGAATAGCATATAATACTAGAGAAGAAATGGGGAATGAAGATGTTGTACTTAGATTATGCTGCGACAACGCCATTAAACAATGAAGTTGGAGAAGCGTATTATCATTTATTGAAGGAGAAATTTGCCAATGCGGATTCTATCCATGGTTTAGGCTTGGAAGTTGAAAGCTTGATGGAAAAATCAAGACAGTTGATTGCATCGATGCTTAAAGTTAAAAGCTCTGAGCTGATTTTCACAAGTGGGGCTAGCGAGGCTAATAATTTAGCCATTAAAGGTGTCGCTTTTCAATATCAAAACCGAGGGAAACATTTGATTACAACAGCCATTGAGCATTCGAGTGTTTATGAAACTTTTAAGCAGTTGGAAAGTCAGTTTGGTTTTGAAGTAACCTATATTCCGACTTTAAAAGACGGTTCATTAGATTTACAGACTTTAGAAGCTGCTTTAGATGACAAGACGACACTTGTATCTATTATGCTTGTCAATAACGAAGTAGGCATGATTCACCCAATCGAACAAATTAAAACGCTTGTGGCAAAATATCCTTTCGCTCATCTGCACGTCGATATGGTGCAGGCTTTAGGAAAAATTCCGATTGTGCTAGATGGCATTGATTTAGCGAGTTTTTCAGCCCATAAAATTTATGGGTTAAAGGGTAGTGGTCTATTATATAAAAAGGATAAAGTTCAAATTCAACCGCAGATTTGTGGGGGACAGCAAGAATTTGGCTTGCGTGCCGGTACAAGTAACGCTTTTACCAATATTGTTTTAGCCAAAACCATCCGTTTGGCATTAACGGACTTAGATCGAAAATTAGCTCATGTCAAAGCTTTAAATAGAAAAATGACTAGCTATTTTCAAAGTCTTGACCATTGTGTCATCAACAGTCCGATAGATGCTTCGCCTTATATTTTAAATGTATCGATGTTAGAGTATAAACCTGAGGTGTTAACCCATGCCTTAGAACAGTATGGAATTTATATTTCGACTAAGAGTGCTTGTTCTACTAAGAAGAAGGATATGGCAAGAACCCTTAAAATGATGGGGGTCGATGAAGCTGTCGGTACCTCGGCATTGCGGATTAGTTTTTCGCATCTTACCACTTTAGAAGATATAGATTATTTTATCAATAGTTTTAATGAAATATTAAGTCAAATTAAAAAGAGAGGAAATTATGGAGTATAATCATATTTTAATTCGTTTTGGCGAATTAACGACAAAAGGAAAAAACAGAAAAGCATTTATTCAGAAGCTATTTCATAATACTAAAACAGCATTACAACCTTTTACGAAGCTTAGCTATCAACTCACTTATGATAGAATGTATATTTTATTAAATGGAGAGGATAGCGAAGCTGTCTGTCAACGTTTGAAACAAGTTTTCGGGATTCGTTCGTTTTCATTGGCTTTAAAAGTGCCAAGTGAGATTGAAGCGATTAAAGAGGCAGCTTGTCATCTATTGAAGGAAACACCCGGAAAAACTTTTAAAATTGATACGAAACGCAATGATAAAACCTTTTTTATGCAATCGCAGGAAATCTCACGTGCGGTTGCCGGCTATATTTTTCATCATATAGATCGAGAAATTAAAGTCGATGTACACAATCCCGACATTCGTATTCGCATTGAGGTGCGTAAACAAGAAAGCTATGTTATGAATGATGTCATTTTAGGTGCGGGCGGTTATCCGGTCGGTATCGGCGGAAAGGCATTGTTGATGCTATCGGGTGGGATTGATTCACCGGTTGCCGGTTATTTAACTTTGAAACGAGGTGTAATGATTGAATGTATTCACTATGCTTCACCACCATATACAAGTGACAGGGCAAGAGAAAAAGTTTTAGAATTAGCTAAAAAGCTAACGCCTTATACACCTGAAATCAAAGTTCATATCATTCCATTCACAGATTTGCAGTTAGCAATTTATGAACATACACCTGAAAGCTATGCGATGACAGTCATGCGTCGCATGATGTATCGAATTGCCGAAAAAGTAGCGTTGCAAGAGGATTGCTTAGCTATTGCGAATGGCGAAAGTATAGGTCAGGTAGCAAGCCAAACTTTAGAGAGTATGAAAACCATCAATGAGGTCATTTCCTTACCGGTTATTCGTCCTGTCGTTTGTTTAGACAAGTTGGAAATTATGGATATTGCCCATCAAATTGATACTTATGATATTTCTATTCGTCCTTATGAGGATTGTTGCACCATTTTTACTCCTAAACAGCCTGCAACGAAGCCTAAAGCCGAAAAAGCTCGGGCTTTTGAAGAAAACTTTGATTTTGAAAGCATGATCGATGATTGTGTTGCCCAAAAAGAAACCATTGTCGTGAAAGAATTTGAAGAAAATGATGATGATTTATTCTAAGATGCACATATTAAAAATGCCTAGACTTCTTAAGTTTAGGCATTTCTTTTATGTTTTCTTTTATCGGTATTAGATTTGAGTTTTTCAACTCTTTGGACAATTTCTTTTTCAATTATACTTTTTTCCAGTAATGGTCTGGAGAGCTTGATGTGTTCATGCTGATAATCAAATTCAAGTTTTTGATTGACATAAGTTAAATTTTCAACCCGTTTAAATTCAAAAGCTTTAGCTCTGAAATACATTTCATTTTTGTTGATGAAAATTTCTCTATCTGTAAAATAAAAAAAGTAAGCCATGGCAAGAAGCGTGAATACAAGATAAATCCATTCAAACGGAACAACTAAACCGATGAATAGTGTAAAGTAATAAAGGATTCTTTCTCTTTTTTGCCAATCTGATAAAACACGATGTAAAGTTGTATCGCTTTGTTTAAGTTTGTGTGTTGTCCGTAAATCGTTAATAAACATAACAATTAACAACAAGCGTAAAAATAGATGAACAAGTAATGGTACCATGGTAAAACCTCCTTCAAATATCTTAACATATTTGATCGAAAAAATAAATTAAAAAAATGTGTATAAAAATTTTGACAGCACACACAATAATCGTGTCAGGAGGTGAAAGTCATGAATAATCAGAATACATCAAAAAGCAAATTAGTTGTTCCAGGTGCTAAAAATGCTATCGATCAAATGAAATACGAAATCGCTAACGAATTCGGTGTATCTTTAGGGGCTGATGCAACAGCTAGAGCTAATGGTTCAGTTGGTGGTGAAATCACTAAGCGTTTAGTCGCTATGGCTCAAAACCAAATGTCAGGTAAATAACTTTGTTAACAAAAAGACGTACTTCTGATTAGAAGTACGTTTTTTGGGTTAAAATGAGATTGGTGATGTCTGTGTATTGGTTTTTAGGTTTAATACTTATATTAGTCATAATGCCTTTGCCTGTGTATTTTACAGTCAATCAACAATATATTCAAATTTACGGTTTTAAAATTTTATGGACCAAGGTTGAAAAAGAAGCACCAAAGACAGTTAAAAAAGCTACAAATCATAAAATTCATTTTAAAAAAGATTTCAAACTGTTAAAAAAGATGATTCGTTTGAAAAAGATAAGACTTTTTTTAGGTTATGGTTTAGAAATGATTGATGAAAGTATGTATTTTTATCAATCATTGCTAATCATATGTCCTGTTTTTTATAGCTATTTAACTAGTCAAAACGTAGATGCCTATATTTCTATCCAACATTTTCCAATTCAAAAAAGTCAAATTGAAGGTATGTTTACCATTTGTTTGGCTAGACTAATCATAGACAAGATAAGGAGGTAGAAGATGACACATCCAATTTCTGATGTCATGAGCACATCGCTGGAAAATATTAAGCAGATGGTCGATGTTGATAAAATCGTCGGTAACGCTATTAAATTAGAAGATGGAACTATGGTTGTTCCAATCTGTAAAGTAGGCTTTGGTTTTGGCAGTGGCGGAAGCGAGTTTGGCAACAACAAAAAAGCTGATGACAGTTTACCGTTTGGCGGTGGTTCGGCAGCAGGTGTATCTTTAAGTCCGATGGCTTTTTTAGTCATTCATAAGGATAAAGTAGAATTGCTGCATATCAACGACCGCACTCATATTTATGAAAAGATTATGTCCGTAGTTGAAAAAGCCAGCGACAAGCTGATGGACAAAAACTAGACTGAATAGAACGCTATTCAGTTTTTTTACGGAATATGTTGAATTTTTCAGATAATTTGATAAAATATATAGGTACTGAAAAGGAGGAAGAATAATGACTAAAATCATGGCTGTAAATGCCGGTAGCTCATCTTTAAAATTCCAATTGTTTAATATGCCTGAAGAAACTGTAATCACTTCCGGTGTTATTGAAAGAATCGGCTTTGAAGATGGTATTTTTACAATTAAAGTAAATGGGGAAAAAGTAAAAACAGTTTGTCCAATCAAAGACCATACTGTTGCAGTTAATATGCTTTTGAAAGCTTTGGTTGATCATAAGATTGTCGCATCTTATGATGAAATCGATGCTTGCGGACACCGTGTTGTTCAAGGTGGACCATACTTTGATGATTCTTGCGTAGTTGATGAAGATTCAGAAGCTAAAGTAGAGGAATTAAATGAGTTAGCACCTTTACATAATCCGGCTAACTTAATTGGTATGCGTGCTTTCCGTGAAGCTTTACCAAAAGCTAAACACGTCTTTGTTTTCGATACAGCATTCCATGCAACAATGGACGAAGAAAGATATTTGTATGCTTTACCTTATGAATATTATACTAAACATCAAGTTAGAAAATACGGTGCTCATGGGACAAGCCATAAATATGTATCAGGACGTGCTATTGAAATGTTAGGAAATCCACAACATTCAAAAGTTATCGTTTGTCACTTAGGTAACGGGGCAAGTTTAAGTGCGGTGAAAGATGGTGTATGTATTGATACATCAATGGGCTTTACACCATTAGCCGGTGTTATGATGGGAACAAGAAGCGGAGATGTTGATCCTTCTGTATTACCTTATGTGATGCGCAAAGAAAACTTAACTATCAACGAAATGTTAGATGTCTTAAATAAAAAATCAGGTATGTTAGGTGTTTCCGGTATTTCTTCAGATTCTCGTGATATTGAAAATGCATATTATGATGGTAACGAAGAAGCGATTCGCACATCTAAATTATATGCTCGTATCGTATCTAAATATATCGGTTCTTACTTTGTTGAGTTAGGCGGTGTTGATGCGATTGCTTTCACAGCTGGCTTAGGTGAAAATGCAGCTTACTTAAGAACTTTAATTGTCGATGATATTAAAGAAGCGATGGGCGTTGAAATTGATGAAGCGTTAAACGGTGTAAGAAGCAGTGATGATCGCATTATCTCTACTGACAATTCTAAAGTTAAAGTGATGATTATTCCTACAAATGAAGAAGTCATGATTGCTAGAGATACAGTTCGTTTATTAAATCTTTAATCACTATAAGATAAGGTGAAAATCATCTTATCTTTTTTTGTTGTCTAAATATAATTAAGTATGCTTAGTTGAGGTTATATTTTTTTTGTGTTAAAATAGTGACGGTGAGAAGTATGATAGAAATAATTATTATCGGCATATTTGTGATTTGGGCGTTTTTCTCCATTAAGACGATAAAACAAGGAAAAGGTAGATGCGATGGTAACTGTTTAAAATGTCACCGAACATCTATTTGTGATGAATACAGAAAGGATAATCCAAAGGAAAGCAGGTGAGATGATGGAAGATGAAATTGAAAGACTGATTGATGAAGAAGATTATGAGGGGGCTTTAGAGCTTTTAATCGCAAATGAGGATAATTTTTTTGAACGTGATGTGATGCTCAGTAAAAAAGCTTGGTTATTAAATCGCTTAGAACGACATGAAGAGGCTTTGTTAGTATTGAATGAAGTTTTTAGGCTAGGGCGTGAAGATGGCTGGTTTTGGTCGGAATATGGTTTTACCTACAGCCGTTTAGAAAGACATGATGAAGCCTTAGATGCTTTTTTTAAAGCTCAGGATTTAGGGCGTGATGATGCTTGGCTAGACTGTGAGATTGCCAGTGTGTATGCCCGCATGGAGTTTTATGAGGAAGCAAAAGAATTTTTAGTTCAAGCCTTTGATAAAGAGCCTGAAAGTATTTGGACAAACTCGCAACTTGGCTATGTTTATTTAAAGCTCAATGATAAAGAAAATGCTTTGATTTATTATGAGAACGCTTATGAGTTAGGGCGTCATGACGGATGGTTACTTAGCGAATGTGCTTGGACAGCTAATAAGTTAAATCAAAATGATAAAGCAATTCGCTATCTGAATAAGATGATTGAACAGGAATTAGAGGACGATTGGGTTTATTTGGAATATGCGGTGGCATACAATGCCAAAGGCGAATATGAAAAAGCCGTTCATTATATTGATCAAATCAGCGACACTTCTTTACAAGGCTACCTGATGGAAAAAGCTTATGCTTTTTCAAGAATGGGCAAAGAACAAGAAGCTTTAGAAATTTATCTGAATTATGAGGTTAAAGATATTTTTATCTTGACAGAGATTGCTTATATTTACTCTAGACAAGATGAGTATGATAAAGAAAAGCCTTATATCATGGAAGCTTTAGAGAAGGGAAGAAGAGATGTTTGGGTATTGTGTGAATGTGCCAAAGTGTCTAGTTATGCCAATCAAGATTACAGAAAGGCTTTAGACTATTTACAGGAAGCAAGCAATCTAGCCCCAACAGACACTTGGATTAGTGCCGAACAGGCATGGAACTATAAAATGCTGGAGGAATTTGAGCAGGCTTTAGATTATCTGGAAATAACCCTCAATAACGGACGTGATGATATTTGGGTCAACTATGAATATGCCGATGTTTATGAACGTTTGGAAAGATATGAAGAAGCTTATAGCTTTTTATTGAAGGCAGAAAAATTAGGGCGCGATGATATTGCCTTATATTCTCAAAAAGCTTATTTATTACGTATGTTAGAAAGATATGAGGAAGCTTTAGACGTATTAACGAAAGTTGTTGATATGGGAAGAGATGATGTGTGGGTTAACAATGAACTTGGATTTAACTATTCAAGATTGGAATCATATCATATTGCCGTCAATTATTTTAAAAAGGCCTTAGAGATGGATAAAGATAATTTGTTTGCTCTTTCTCGCTTGGCTTGGGCTTACTCTTGCCTTAACAAGCATCAATTGGCTCTTGAATATTACCGGCTTTGCGAACCTCGTATGGCAAATAACAATTGGTTAATCTCTAATCTTGGCTATACATATTTTGAGCTAGGCGATTTAACGAATGCGGAGAAATATTTATTACAAGCTAAAGAGATGGATAGTGAGAGTCAGTGGGTTAATGATCAGTTAGAGAAGTTAAGGAAAGCTAAAAAGAAAAAGAAGTCTATTTTTGCGAAAAGAAGTAAGGTATCTTAGGGGACCTTACTTCTTATGATTGTTAGATTGAAAAATAAATATCTAAAAAGCAAATATTTTTAAATAATATTTAGCTTTTTTCGTTATTTGTGTTATAATGCGTCTATGGGGTGATGAAAATGACAGGTAAAGAAATTATCGTTTTAGCTATAGATATTTTTTTATTGATTGTAGCTAACATCATGATGTGGAAAAGAAAAGAAGCCTTGTATGAATCAAAAAACTTGTGGCTATACTTTGCAGGTGTAAAATTAACTATTGTTTTACCTGCTATATTAACAGCTATGCAAATGTATGTTTTTGCATTTGGCTATGTAGCTAAAGTCGGCAGTGCGATGCATTATTTAATTATGTATTGTTATATCGGTTACTTACTTTTGGGTGGATTTATTATTTTTATGGCAGAAAATCAAGTTAATCTATTGCGATTGATGAGTGTTTTGATGTTTGTCTATCAATCTTATATGAGTTATCAGATTTTCAATAATAAGGCTGTCATGACGATTATGGGAGATAGTGTATATAATCTCTTTAGCCATGGTGATACATTAGGCAGTTTCTTAGCGTGTTTAGGTCCACTTTTATCTTTGGGGGCGGTTATAACGTGCTGGCATTATTGGAAAAAGAATAGTTGTCGTGATTTTACGATTAAATAGTTAAAAATATCTAGGAAAGCTAGAGCTTTAAAATGAAATAACATCTAGTATGAATTTGCTTTACGATTTCATAAAGTAGTGATAGATGATTGATTTTATTCAAATAGCGCTAGCTTTTTATTATGAGTAAAACGCTAGATTTTTAAAAGAATGAGGAAGCTTTTTTCATAAAATGAAAAAAATAGTGGAAATATGAAAATGGAAACCTCATTTAATTGTTTGTGATATAATGAATATTATGATAAAAGGAGGAAAAATAAAATGACTAAATTTCCAAAAGATTTTTTATGGGGTGGCGCAACTGCGGCTAACCAATTTGAAGGTGGTTATGATCAAGGTGGTAAAGGCTTAAGCTCTTCAGATTGTATGACAAGAGGTTCACGTACAAAACCTCGTATGGTAACCTACAAAACAAAAGACGGTGAAGTTAAAGCTGAAACAATGTTTACTTTAAATGCACCAGAAGATGCAGTCTTCGGTGTATTTGAGGGCTATGATTATCCAAGTCATGAGGGTATTGATTTCTATCATCGCTATAAAGAAGACATTGCGTTGTTTGGCGAAATGGGATTTAAAACATTCCGTTTATCTATTAACTGGGGAAGAATTTTCCCAACCGGCTTAGAAGAAACGCCAAACGAAGAAGGTTTAAAATTCTATGATGAGGTCTTTGATGAATGTGCGAAGTATGGTATCAAACCATTAGTAACATTATCTCATTATGAAACACCTATCGGTTTAACTAATGCTTGGGGTTCATGGAAAGATTCTCGCACTATCGAATGTTTTACCCGCTATGTGCGTGCAGTAGGTGAAAGATACAAAGGTAAAGTTGAATATTGGTTGACATTCAATGAAATCAATATTGCTCAAATGGCACCATGGATGGCAGCCGGTGTTGGACAAAGATCACCTCAGATTTCTGCCGATATTTCTAAACATCAATTGATCGCCAGTGCATTGGCAGTTACAATTTTACATGAAATTGATTCAAATAATAAAGTGGGTAACATGGTGGCTTACAGTGCTGTTTATCCATACACTTGCAATCCAAATGACGCTTTGGCTTCAAAGTTAAATATGCATAGCTCACATTTCTATTTTGACGTTCAAGCTAGAGGTTATTACCCGGCTTATAAATTAAAAGAATATGAAAGAGAAGGTGTTTCATTCTCATTGACTGATGAAGAAAAAGCAATTTTGAAAAATGGTACAGTTGATTTCTTGAGCTTCTCTTACTATATGTCTAGCGTTGTTTCAACTGATCCTGAGATTCTTGGTAAAAAGGCAAGCGGTAATATGGGCTTAGGCGGTGTGCCAAATCCTTATTTAAAAGCTTCTGATTGGGGTTGGCAGATTGATCCAACCGGTTTGAGAATTGCCTTAAATGAATTATGGGAAAGATATCAGTTACCATTATTTATCGTTGAAAACGGTATGGGCGCTCAAGATGTTTTAGAAGATGACAAAACTTGTCATGATGATTATCATATTGATTATTTGCGTGGACATATTCAAGCGATGTCAGATGCAATCAATATTGATGGGGTTGAGCTTTGGGGCTTCACGCCTTGGGGCTGTATCGATTTAGTTTCAGCTTCCACAGGTGAAATGCATAAACGTTATGGCTTTATCTATGTTGACTATCAAGATGATGGCACAGGTAATGGTGATAGATATAAGAAAGATTCATTCTATTGGTATAAAAAAGTTATCGCAACTAATGGCGAAGACCTGGACTAAAAGAAAAGAGGAAGGCTAAAATGACAAAAGGATTTCCAAAAGATTTCTTATGGGGTGGGGCAACTGCCGCTAACCAATTTGAAGGGGCTTGGAATGAAGAGGGTAAAGGTGTAAGCACTGCTGATGTGACTACTCATGGTACACATACGACACCTCGTATGGTCACTTATACTTTACCTGACGGTTCATTAGAAGCGTCAATGATGTTTAACGGTTTTGAAGTACCGGAAGGAACAACCTTCAAGCCAGATGAAAACTATTTGTATCCTAATCATGATGGGATTGATTTCTATCATCACTATCAAGAGGATATTGCCTTGTTTGCCCAAATGGGTTTTAAATGTTTTCGACTTTCAATTGCTTGGACAAGAATTTTCCCAAATGGCGGTATTGGTGATGAACAACCAAATGAAGCGGGTTTAAAATTCTATGATGATGTTTTTGATGAATGTATCAAATCCGGCATTGAACCGGTAGTTACGATTTCTCACTATGAAACACCCATCGCTTTAACACACGCTTGGAATTCATGGGCAGATAGACGTACCGTTGATTGCTTTGTTCGCTATTGTGAAGTTATTTTTAAACGTTACCAAACTAAAGTGAAGTATTGGATGACTTTTAATGAAATCAATTGCATCAGCCGTGCCGGTTGGATGTCAGCCGGTATTGCCACTAAAGAAAGAGCTGTTTTAATGCAGGCGGCACATCATCAATTTGTGGCAAGTGCTAAAGCTGTTTTATTAGGGCATGAGATTAACCCTGATTTCAAGATCGGTTGTATGTTGGCGTATCCTTTAGTTTATCCTTACTCATGCAATCCAAATGATGTCTTAATGACTTGGAAATCAGCAAGCACGAGCTATTTCTTCACAGATGTTCAGTGTCGAGGCTATTATCCTAGCTATATGTTGAAGAAATTTGAGCGTGAAGGCATCAATATCGTCATGGAAGATGGCGATAGAGAATTGTTGATGCAAGGTAAAGTCGATTACTTGGCTTTCTCATACTACATGAGTAATGTCGTAT
>CAJUOR010000028.1 GCA_910588165.1 uncultured Thomasclavelia sp. | reverse complement strand
TGAACATTTTCCGACCTATCAAAATTTAGCCGATGCGACCCTCGAAGAAATCTACAAGTGTTGGGAGGGGCTAGGGTATTATTCTCGAGCTCGCAATTTAAAAAGCGCTGCGATGCAAATAGTAGCTAGAGGAAGTTTTCCGAATAGTTATGAAACATTATTAGAATTAAAAGGTGTCGGTCCTTATACAGCTGCTGCCATTGCAAGTATCGCTTTTGAAAATCCGGTAGGTGTTGTCGATGGCAATGTTTTAAGGATTTTAACTCGTGTTTATTTATTAGATGATAATATTGCTTTGGAAAAGACCAAAAAAAAGCTTCAACTTATCTGCAATCGTTTAATTATGAGTGAACAACCTTCTATGTTTAATCAAGGTTTAATGGATTTAGGAGCAACTATCTGTAAACCCAGACAACCATTATGTGATAAATGCCCGATAGTCAAACATTGTCTAAGCTATAAGCATCAAAAACAAAACATTTTACCTGTCAATATCAAAAATATAAAACATCAAGAACAACATTTTATCACTTGTATCATCAGTTTTCAAAATCAATATTTTTTATTCAAATCGGAAGAAGGGCTCTTAGCGCATCTATATGGTTTACCGCAATTTGATGTGGAAAGCCCCCATGCGTTTGAGGAAGCTTTCAAAAAGACATATCAAGAAGAAATAGAAATCTACGATTACCTCAAAGATTTTAAACACGTTTTTACGCATCGAACATGGAAAATGCACGTCTATCTCGCAAGATTTCTTGAACCGCCCAAATTACCGCTCTATACGATTGAACAAATTCAAGATCTTCCTATCTCAACTTGCCATAAAAAAATCTTAAATACCTTATGATGATAATACAAAACGTGTATCAGAATTGATACACGTTTTTAACATACTTATTTGGCTACTTAATTCATAATAGCTATTCTTGTTTATTCATAGTAGGTATTCTTGCATATATTTTAATCATTTCATTAACCGAGTAACTTTTGGGCTACCTTTAATAGCGGTAGGTATTCCTTTGAATAAGGATAGCTTTTAGCACACTCCAATATTTTCTTAGCTGCCTGTTGACGCAATTCCAATGGCAAATCGAATAGACGGCGTTCGCAAACTTCCAAATAGGTAGACAATAGAGTATCGTCCTTTGCGAACAACATCCAACCATGAAATTTTTTAAAAGCTGTAAATAGCGTATTAGCATCTAAGTCGGGATCCATCAGATGTCCCAGCATTAAAAACATTTCATTTTGGGCCCATACAGCCTGATTTGATTTAACCATGTGCTCTCTCCTTTTTAAATATAATCCTAAGTCATCGTCATTCACACATTTTTCATAAGCAGGAAATGGTTGATTTTGATACCAGAGAACAACAAGCACTATACAATATTCATAGTGTACAAAAACATAATTCTCTATACACGCCAATAAACGATAACCACTCTTTTTTTGATATAGTATAAAACATTCTTTACTACCAAACATGATTATACCACAGCCTGAAATACTTTTAAATGACTGTCTTTATATTTTCTTATCTTTAGGTATTTGAATTAGTTCTAAATAGAAAAATAACATAGTCTAAAGTGAAAGGAGGTTATTATGAATTACTATCAACAATGCCAGCAACACGCTATGCCCCAATGTGATAATCAGGTTTTAAAAACGCAGATGATTGCCCAAAACAACAACGAAAATCCCTTCTGCCCGGAAGAAGCCTTCACATTAGGAAATTTTTTCTCTAGTTTATATGTTCCTTACTGTGGTTTTACAAACTTCCCGGTTCGTCCGCAAAACCCTCGTCAAGCTTGTCTTGCCAATGTCATGATGCTAGAGTTCAATTTGCATGAACTCAATCTCTATTTAGACACGCACCCTAACAATAGACAAGCCCTAGATCGTTTCCATGAGCTTCATCATCAAGTCTTAGAGGCTAGAAAAACTTATGAAAAACAGTATGGTCCATTAACGATTTTAAGTGTTACACAAAAGAATACACCTTGGGCATGGATCGACGGTCCATGGCCATGGGAAAAACAATAAGGAAAGGAATGAAAACAAATGTGGAAATATGATAAAAAGCTTCAGTATCCCGTAAATATCGTTAAACCTGACTTAATGATGGCTAAAAACATCATCACTCAGTTTGGCGGATCAAACGGAGAATTGGCAGCTGCTTTACGCTATATGACACAGCGTTATACGATGCCCGATGATATGGGTAAAGCTCTTTTAACCGATATTGCGACAGAAGAATTAGCCCATGTCGAAATCATTAGTGCTATGGTCTATCAGTTAATGCAAGGTGCAACTTTAGAAGAGCTCAAATGTGCCGGATTAGATGGTCATTACGCCGAACATGGTATCGGCTTATATCCAACCAATTCTCAAGGATATTCATTTAGAGTAGATTATTTTGCGGTTACGGGTGATCCGATTGCGGATTTAGCGGAAAATTTAGCTGCTGAACAAAAAGCTCGTGCCGTCTATGAAAATCTGATGGACTTAACCGATCGCCCTGATATTTTAGCTCCTTTATCTTTTTTAAGACAACGTGAGATTGTTCACTATCAACGTTTCTTAGAATTGTATAACCATTATTTAGAATGTGGCTACGGTATGTGTCCTTCAATCAAAAAAGCGTGTTAATCACGCTTTTTTGGTTGATCGCTTAAAACATTAAACTCGATGGTATGCTTTGAAATCTGTTTTTCAACAGGCGGTAAAGTCATATAGTCATCACCGATTTCCACTCTTAGAAAAGCATCTTCGTGATGAGCAATCGGAAACATACCATCTTCAAATTTGATGTCATGATAAGGAAACAAATCATCTTGCCAATAAACCTGTTGATGCCATAAGGGACTAAACAGCCAAGTCATAGAAACACCCCATTTTTTAGATTTTTTATGAACCTGATGATATTTTTTAGCACTCCCTACATAAAGGCTTTTTAAAGGTACAAAACTAATGTGAAGATTTTCAAAAATGAAAATCAAAGCACCTAAAAACATCATATACCCTCTAAATAAACCATTGACTAACTTATGTTCGGAAATTTGATCATAGACAAAAACATCGACAAACAGACCATCGCCATCACAGCCATGTTTTAAGAATTTATTAGCCTCTTGAATATAGGTGTTTTTCTTTCGAACTTTCATTGCGGGAAGCAAAACATTATAGCGCTTATCTGTTTCAAAACAATGATAATAATAATCATTTTTCAAGCTTGTCGGCAAAACTTGGACAAAACGCTCGTAATTTTCTCTAGTCATACTGATATCCAAATCATCGTCCCAAGGAATAAACCCTTGATGTCTGACCGCCCCCAATGCCGTTCCGCAAGCTAAGGTATATTCAATGTTATTTTCTTTACAAATACGGTCAATTTCCAGCAATATATCATAAGCAACTTCTTGAATTTTTCTAGCCTCTGACAATTCCATCATATCCCTCCGTTTTTTTACTCTCGATGATAAATAATATACGCATTTTTAAAAATTTGTCAATCATATTCCCTTAATTCTTAATATATGATACAATTCTATCATACAAAACAAGAAGGGAGAAGTTTCGATGACAAGAAATTGTATGATTGGACAATCCGGTGGACCTACAGCTGCGATTAACGCTTCATTAGCAGGTGTTATCGCTCAAGCCAAGGAAAGTGGATTTGAACATATTTATGGATTAAAAAATGGCATTAAAGGTTTATTAGAAGATACCTATTTTGAATTAAAAGATTTCGATGAGCAAAAACTGACACAATTAAAACATACACCCGCCATGTATTTAGGTAGCTGTCGTTATAAACTTCCTGAAGCAAGTCATGATGTTCTACCTTATCAAAAAATATTCGGTATGTTGCAGGGATTAAACATTACAGATTTTTTCTATATTGGCGGTAACGATTCGATGGATACGGTCATGAAGTTATCTGCCTATGCCAAAGAACATAACTACCCTATCAATATTATCGGTATTCCTAAAACCATTGATAACGATTTAATGGGCACCGACCATACACCAGGGTTTGGTTCAGCCGCTAAATATGTGGCAACAAGCTTATTAGAAATCATTCATGACAGCCGCATCTATAAAGTAAAGTCTGTAACTATTGTCGAAATTATGGGAAGAAATGCCGGCTGGTTGACTGCTGCAAGCGCCCTAGCTAGAAATGGCAATCAAACAGCGCCTGACTATATCTATTTACCGGAAGTAACCTTTGATAAGATCTCTTTTTTAAATGATATTGAAAAACTATTCGCAACTAAAAACAACATCATCGTGGCAGTATCAGAAGGCATTCGCACTGCCGATGGTAAATTTTTAGATGAAGATGACAGTGCAAGTGCGACAGATGTTTTCGGACACGCTATTCACAGTGGAACAGGTAAAATTTTAGAAAACTTAGTTAAAGATCATTTCGGCTGTAAAGTTCGTAGTATCGAATTGAATGTTTTACAGCGCTGTGCCATGCATTTAGCAAGTCAAACAGATATTGAGGAAGCATTTATGATCGGTAAAGAGGCTGTTAAAGCCAGTCTAAACGGCTTAACTGAAAAAATGATGGTTTATAAACGTGAAGAACCTTATCATATTTCTGTAGATGCTCTCAATGTCAAAGACATCGCTAATTTAGAAAAGAAAATTCCGCTTGAATGGATCAATGAGCAACATAATGATATTAGACAAGAATTATATGATTACTTATATCCTTTAATTCAAGGAGAGGTTACTCTTGAATATAAAAATGGTATTCCGTGTTATTTAGATATTTCACATTTGATGTAAAAAGCGCAAAAAAGCGCTTTTTTTGTTCAATTAACTATTTTTTAACTTTTAAGAGTGCTATAATGAGGCATATTAGAAAAGAGGTGTTAGTTATGCCATCAACCTATGCACATTATTACTTTGGACAATTAGTATTTAAAAAGCTGACGTCAAAGCAACAATATATCATCAGTCAAAATCGTGATTTATATGACATTGGATTGCATGGTCCCGATATTTTATTTTATCATCAGCCTTTAATTAAAAATCCTATTTGTGCTTACGGTCATCAGCTTCATGATCAAAGCGGACTTGATTTTTTTAAAAAAGCTATTGATACCTACCGTCAACAAAAAAATCAGGAAAGCCATTTAAGTTATTTGTATGGATTTGTCTGTCATTTTACTTTAGATGCGATTTGTCACCCTTATGTTGAAAAATACAAAAGAGAACAGCACGTTAGTCACTCTCGCATTGAAGTTGCCTTTGATAGAAGCTTATTAGAGGCTAATGGGTTTAAGCCTATTCAATATCATTTAACGCAACATATTTTTCCTTCTCAAAAGGCTAGTGAAGTTATCAGCCCTTACTTTGCCTTGACAGAACCTAAAAACATAATGAAATCTCTTAAATCCATGAGATTTTATGACTGCTTACTCTACGCTAAAAATCCTGTCAAACGTTTTGTGTTAAGCTCAGCTTTAGATTTAGTGGGTCAAAGTGCTTTTAAAGATCAAATCATGCTTAAGGAAGATGATTTACGTTGTACAATCAGCAATCAAGCTTTAAACAAGCTTTTAAACCAAGCGGTTGATGTAGCTGTCCAACTTATTACTTCATTAGATTTAGCTATTGAGCAAAATCAAGCTTTAGATGCACTATTTAATCACACATTTGGTGAATATTAAAAAGGAGAACTATATGAAAACTTCATTAACAAAATTAGAAAAAGCTTGGATATTATATGATATCGGTAACTCTTCTTTTATCTTATTAGTATCGACGATGCTACCTATTTACTTTAACTACTTAGCCGGTTTAGACGGCTTAAGCAACGTTGAATATTTAGCGTATTGGGGCTATGCCATGTCTATCTCAACGCTTGTTGTGGCTTTAATCGGTCCTGTTTTAGGAACGATTGCCGACACTAAAAACTTTAAAAAGAAATTATTTGCGGTTTCAATGGTAATTGGGGCTGTCTGCTGTGCCTTATTAGGCATCGCATCTTCTTGGCTTATCTTTTTAGTGATTTTTGTCATTGCGAAAATCAGTTATTCCACGAGCCTTATTTTCTACGATGCCATGTTGCCGGATATCACAACTGAACAAAGAATGGATACTGTTTCAAGTCAGGGCTATGCTTGGGGCTATATTGGCAGTTGTCTACCTTTTGCCGTTTCTTTAGTTTTAGTCTTAGGCGGTTCTAGTTTTGGGCTATCAATGACAACAGCTATGCTATTCACGTTTTTAATCACTGCTATCTGGTGGGTAGCGATGAGTTTTCCTTTACTAAAAAACTATCGGCAAAAATATTATATTGAATATCAAGAACACATTTTCCAAAACAGCTTAGGTCGTCTTTGGCACACGCTTAAAACTGCCAAAAAAGATACCAAGATTTTCTATTTCCTCATCGCCTATTTCTTTTACATTGACGGTGTTTATACCATTATCGAAATGGCAACAGCCTATGGGCAAGCCCTTGGTTTAGATAGCAATGGTCTTTTAGTCGCTTTACTGATGACTCAAATTGTCGCTTTCCCCTGTTCCTTAATCTTTGGCAGTTTGTCAAAAAAATATGACAATAAGGCTTTGATTACAATTTGTATCATCGCCTATACCGGCATCGCTTTATTTGCCTTAGTGATGTCGACACAACTTCATTTCTGGATTTTAGCATTTGTGGTAGGTATGTTCCAAGGTGGTATTCAAGCATTATCCCGTTCATATTTCGCCAAAATCATTCCGGCCGATAAAGCCGGTGAATATTTCGGCATTATGGATATCTGCGGTAAGGGCGCTTCATTTTTAGGCACAGCGATTATTTCAATGACTAGTCAAATCTTCAACAGCGTCAACATCGGTGTCGGTATGTTGGCAGCCATCTTTATTTTAGGCTTAATTGTCTTTAGAAAATCCGCAACGTTATAAACAAAAAGCTAAGCAACATCTCTTTAAAAAAAATTGATGCGTTTAGCTTTTTTTATTTCCTCTACCCTAGTTTTCAAACATTTCAGAAATAGCCGACTCTATTTTCGCATCGGAAACCCCACTAAAATACAGATACAAATAACCATCGTCACGCTGAGTAATTTCAATTTTCTTTTCAGCTAATGATTTATAAAAACTTTCATCAAATTTTCTTTTAACCCTGAAACAAAGCTGATTTTCCAATAATTCGATTTCACTTTTCTCAAAGTATCTCAATAGAGTTGCCTCAAGTTTTTGACTTCTTTTCAAGTAGATTTTTCTTTGTCTTTTAATACATCTTTCCAAATGTCCATCTTGAATATAGCTTGAAAAGACGTGTTGTTCTAGTTTTGAGGCGGTTTGATGATAAGCACTTAAGCGATATGCCAATGCCTTATTAAAGATACTGGGAAAACTCATACAAGCCATACGCACAGAGGGTAATAATTGTTTTGAAAAAGAGTTTAAGTAAAAAATCTTAGCGTCAGAAGCGAGCCCTTGCAAACTGTTCACCCCTACACTTTTATAATGCATTTCACCTTGGTAGTCATCTTCAATCAACATTACATCTAAACTCGTGATTGTTTTTAAAAGCTGAATACGTTCTTTCATTTTTTTAGGTGTATGCACATAACTCAAATACAGTACATCAATTGCTGCTGTTTTTATATCATTAAGATCATTTAATAAAACAATCTCGTGCTGGCAATCTTCAAAAACTGTTCGTGCTTGTTGAAATGCCGGTTTTAAAAATCCGACTTTCAGTTTTTGATGTCTAAACAAACTGCAAAATAAGTATAGTAACGGTTGAATCCCCGCACCTATAACCAACTGTTCGGCACTGGTTTCTACGGCTCTTTCCCGATATAAAAAATACGCTAAAGCTTCACGTAATTCATATTCCCCTTGGCTTGTACCATAACTGGCAATATAACTTTCGTCCTCTAATGTGTAACGCATATACCTTCTCCAAAGCTTGCTTTCAAAGTGTCCGGGTTCAATAAAACGTGAACTGAAATCAAAACGTATTTCTTTAGGCGGATTGCTTTTAAGCGGTGGCTTTTGCAACGTCTGTTGTTTAAAGGAAGGAATATCACAGTAATAGCCGGATTTTAAGCGACTAGTCAAATATCCCTCACTAAGCAACTTATCATAAGCGTTCTCTATCGTCGATTTCGAGAGATTTAATTGCTTGGCTAAAGCTCTGACTGAAGGTAGTTTTTCTCCTTGAGCAATATGTCCCTCTTTCATCTCATTGACTAAGCCTTCATAGATTTGAATATAGAGCGGTATTTTTCTATTTGTATCAAAACGAATCACTAACCTTTCCATCTGTCCACCTACTTTTTATTATTTTTGTACATTTTACCATGTCAGTTTTATGCTATTATTATAGCATAGAAAAGATAAAGGGGGAATCTTAAATGAATAAAAGACAATCATCTGTTCAAAATTTAGCTTTAACAGCTTTAATGGCTGCTTTATGTTATATCGGCTTTACTTTCTTCAAAATCAATATTCCCGTTGGAGAAGGCTCAACTGCTATTCACTTCGGTAATACTTTTTGCGTCTTGGCAGCCTTAATGCTAGGTGGCGTTCAAGGGGGCCTGGCCGGGGCTATAGGTATGGGAATTGGGGACTTGTTAGATCCGCTTTATGTGACAAGTTTTCCGAAAACGTTTATTCTAAAATTCTGTATCGGTTTATGTGCCGGATTTGTAGCTAAAAAAGTTGGTTTATCGCAAATCAAAGACCAAAAGCAATTAACAAAATACACTGTCCTTTCCTGTGTTGCCGGCATGGCATTCAATGTTTTAGGCGAACCTATTGTATCTTATTTTTACAGCAATTTCATTTTAGGTGTGGATAGTGAAGTCGCTAAAATCTTCATGGCATGGACAGCCGGGACTACTTTATTCAACGCCATGACTTCTGTCATTATCGCAAGCTCGCTCTATTTAGCTTTGCGTAAAGCTTTAAAAAATTCTAACTTAGGGCAATCCATCTTCCGCTAAGACTCATTTGAGTCTTTTTTTATGATACTTCATTTATTATGATAAATTATATATTAAAAAAACGGACAAATTCATGTCCGTTAAGGTATCATTGTGAGTGAAACTTTCTTTTTGTTTAAGTCGACCTTTTCCACATAGACCGTAACAATATCGCCGACATTGACCTTTTCTAGCGGGTGCTTAATAAACTCTTTACAGATTTTAGAAATATGCACCAACCCATCGTTTTTTAAACCGATGTCGACAAAGGCACCGAAATCCACGACATTTCTGACAGTGCCATCTAACTGCATACCTTCTTTTAAATCCTCTAAATGTAAAACATCTTGTTTTAAGATAGGTGTTGCATAATGGTCTCGAGGCGTTCTTGTCGGATTGACAAAGGCTTCTAAAATATCATTGAGGGTATATTCGTCAATGTTTAATTGGGTTTGAAGAGCTATTTTATCAGCTTTTTCAACCGCTATCTTAGCACTTTCTTTACCGATATCATCTGTCGTTATCCCTAAAATCGCTAATAAAGCATAAGCCTCCTGATAGCTTTCAGGGTGAATCGCTGTTTTATCCAATGGCTCATCACCATCAATAATACGTAAGAAGCCGACCGCTTGTTCATATGTTTTAGCACCAAGTCGAGGCACTTGCCCTAATTCTTTACGCTTGGTAAACTTCCCATGCTCATCACGATAAGCGACAATCGATTTTGCCACTTGATTTGATAAACCTGCCACATATTTTAATAGAGATGTTGAAGCTGTATTAACATTGATACCTACGCGGTTAACTGTTTTCATCACCACATAATCCAATTGTTCTTCCAGCTTTTTCTGATTCATATCGTGTTGATATTGTCCTACGCTGATAGCCTTAGGTTCAATCTTTACAAGCTCTGCCAACGGATCTTGCAAACGTCTGGCAATTGAAACGGCCGAACGTTCTTCAACTTGAAATTCAGGAAATTCCTCTTTGGCAATCGGACTTGCGGAATAAACGGAAGCTCCGGCTTCCGAAACAATGACATAAGATACATCTAGTTGCTTTTCTTTAATTAAATCAGCTATAAACTTTTCTGTTTCACGACTTGCCGTTCCATTACCGATTGCAATAATTTCTATTTTGTACTTAGAAATCAATTCTAAAACTTTTTTCTTATCATCGGCATAGCTTTTCTTAGGAATTGTTGGGAAAATCTTATCAATTTTCAAAACCTTGCCCGTCACATCGACAACAGCTAATTTACAACCGGTACGAATAGCCGGATCGACACCTAATACCATACGATCTTTCATCGGTGCTTGTAATAAAAGTTTTTCAAGGTTGATAGAGAAAATATTTAAAGCTTGATTTTCCGCCATCTCGGTTAATTCACTGCGAATTTCTCTTTCAATTGATGGTGCTATCAAACGTTTATAAGCATCTTTAACGCAAGTTCTTAAGTATTCAACAACGATTGTTTCCCTTTTACGCAACACTCTTTCCAATAGACGCTCTAATAATTTAGCTTCATCTACTTCAATATTGACACTGATCACTTTTTCTTTTTCGGCACGGTTAACCGCTAAAATACGATGTGCAACAATACGGTCAACTTTTTCATGATAATCGTAATACATCTCATAAACTTTGTCTTCATCTTCGTGCTTTTTCTTCTCTTTCGTAACTAACATACCTTGATGATAAAAAATTTGTTTCACAAATTGTCTGTTTCTTGGATGATCAGCAATAATTTCGGCAATAATATCTAAAGCACCGGCAATCGCTTCTTCAACATTTTTAACTTCATCATTCAAATATTTCTTAGCTTCTTCTTCCAAAGAACCGAATCTAGGCAATTTCCAAATCCAATCGCTTAAAGGCTCTAAACCCTTAGCTTTCGCCACTGTAGCACGTGTTTTCTTCTTTTCTTTAAATGGACGATATAAATCTTCGACTTCGCTTAATTTCGTACAAGCCAAAATATCCTTTTTTAAATTATCATTCATCATGCCTTTTTCTTCAATCAGACGAATAACATCGTCTTTTCGAGTGTTCAGATTAACCGCATAATCGTAGACCTTTTCAATCTCACGAATTTCATCTTCATTTAAAGCACCGGTTGCTTCTTTACGATAACGGGCAATAAACGGCACAGTATTACCTTCCTTTAGCATATTTAAAACGCTAGTTACTTGTCCCTCGCTTTTGCCTAATTGATTGGCAACTTGTTTAATCATTTCCTCATTCATTCAACTTACCTCCAAACATAAAAAAGGTCCCTGACCTTCTTATTTATGCATAAAATTCAATACTTCATGACTAAATGTATCTTTATAAATAGTTGGGGCTAAATAGTTTTGAGCTTCTTGTTGTGTTACGAAAACATATTCACTATGTTCATCGGAAAGATGAACTTCTAAAGATTTAGCACAGCACAAAAAGACAATCCCTACAATCTGTTTATCTTTTCTGGTTAAGTGAAATGTCGAAATAGGTTTAAGCACATCTATGGTTAATCCCGCTTCTTCCAACGCTTCTCTTTGCATAGCTTCAACAGGTGTTTCCCCAAATTCCATGCCACCACCAGGCAACTCCCAAAAGCCGAATTTATCCTTGCTTTCTTTAACTTTCTTTAATAAAAGCATCTTACCGTCTATAACGATTACGCCCTTAACAGTAACATGAAATAAAGCTTCTGAACTCATTGCCAAGCCCTCCTTTTTTATTAAGACATCTCTATTTTACCATACCCTATCCTAAATCAAAAGATGATTTTCAAAAAATCACAACTTTATTTTTCGCTATTGTTTAAGTCATTAAAAAATAAAAAAAGCCCTGAATATATCAAGGTATTTTCTATCATGGTGCGGACGATGAGATTTGAACTCACACGAGAATCCTCTCACTACCCCCTCAAAGTAGCGTGTCTACCGTTCCACCACGTCCGCTTATTACTTATTAAGTATATCAAACTGCCTAAAAACTTTCAAGCCAATTTTATCAAGCTTCTTAAAATTTTGTTTAAACAAAAAATTTGAACACATACTAAACTCGAGGTGAGTTTATGAAAAAAATGTTGGCTTTTGCTTTATGTACGTTTATGCTAGCAGGCTGTTCAAATGCAAGAGAAGATATATCACGTATGGGACAAGATACAAGAAGAGCATTTGATGATGTCACAGATGACGTTCGTGAAGGTGTAAATGACGTTGAACGAAATATCAAAGACGACTATGATGATATGACTGACAACGACGACCTAACACCAAAGGACGATACGAAATCAACCGGCAAAGTGTATGAAAGTGCTTCATTATCAAATGTTCCTTCTTATCGCAATGCCACAATGGGACACAGTTCTCACATGAGATAACGGCGCAAAACTTTCTAAACGCACTGAAACAGGATAATTACGAAAACTTATCCTGTTTCATTTTTTTATTTAACTAAATTGTATAAAGCTTCGGCATAAATCGCACAGCCTAACAGTAATTCATCAATTCGCAAGATTTCATTATTTTCGTGAATCTGATTTGGTGAACCCGGGAATTCCATACCGAATGCCACACAAGTATTAGGCATCGCTTTAGCATAAGTGCCACCGCCCATGGTCATCGGTTTAGCCTGATCATCATGCGTATATTTAACATAGGCTTCATGTAATTTTTGAATTAACTCAGACTTCGGATCAACAAATAAATAAGGTCCGACATGATGCTCTTCCTTCCAACCTAATGGTGCTAAAGCTTTGTGCATCGCTTCTTCCATCGCCTCAAAGTCCATATCATGTGGACAACGACAATCTAAGACAATATTGACTTGATCATTCTCATAATTGATAATCCCTAAGTTAACGGTAATCTCTCCCATTGCGCCGTTGAAATAGAAGCCTAATTTTTTAGCATGATTGTCATCTTGGAAATAAGTATCAATCCACTTAGCTACGTCGTGCTTTGTTACTTCACTTAAATATTTAGCTAATACAACAACCGCATTTTTTCCTAAATCTGGTATTGAAGCATGGGCAGACTTACCAACTAGTGTTAATTCAACACCATTTGCCACTTCCTTAATCTCACCGGAAACTTGATTTGCTTGAAGAAACTGCTCATAGCTAGCTTGGTAATCGGAAACCTTACCGGAAACAACCGCTTTGACAACCTCAGGAACGATATTAGCACGTTCACCGGCTTGCATAGAAATAAGTTGACCGGCTTTTGAAGTTCCGGAAATTTTGAAACCACAACCGGACTTTTCACCATAACATACCGGGAAACCGGCATCAGGCGTGAAAGCCCATTTCGGAAATGCTTCTTTACTGAAATAATGCTTCATACACCTTGAACCTGATTCCTCATCACAACCAAAAATAATGCGCATTTTTCTTTTAGTAGGCAATTTTAAATCATGAATAAGTTTAGCGGCATAATAAGCGGCAATCGTCGGTCCTTTATCATCTGATGTACCTCTTCCATATAAAACACCGTCTTTTAAAGTTGCCGAAAACGGTGGATAAACCCAACCGTCCGCATTAACCGGCACAACGTCTAAATGACCTAAAACGCCAATGATTTCTTCGCCTTCACCAATATCAATATGACCTGCATAACCATCGACATCTTTAACTACAAAACCATCTCTTTTTCCAAAGGAAAGCATACAATCTAACGCTTCACGACACCCTTGTCCAAATGGCTGATTAGCTTTGGCTGTTGTCATATCCAAGATAGAAGGAATGCGACAAATTGTCTGAATATCAGCGATCATTTCATCTTTAATTTTTAAAACTTCTTCTTTAAAATCTACCATATCTTTTCACCTCGTGCTTTTATTTTACCATAAATTAATAAAAAAGTCATCGCATTTTAGCGACGACCTAAATGTTCTTTCGGTAAAATCAACATAGCGATGATATAAAACACAAATACTCCGCCACCGCTTGACAACCCTAGAAAAAGGACAATAATTCTGACAATTGTCGGATCAATATTGAGGGCAATAGCAATCCCCGAACAGACACCGGCTAATTTCATATCATCTAAATTACGGCATAGAGTACGCCCACCTGTTTCTTTTTTAGTTTCCGTATGACTTGAAAAATCCGAAGCATAGTCAGAATCGTATTTCACATAGTCATTTTCTTCCTCAAATTTCTTTTGTTTTCTTGCCCCGAAGATAAGTGCTAACCCAAATAAGATAAGCAATAAACACCAAAAATAATGTGAAATAAAACGCACGACACTGCCGAAACTATCCCATAATAAATCAAAGAAAGCACTGATTGAAATCCAATCTGCCATATCGTAAATAGACTGGAACGGTCCTAAATCAACATGATGATCATATAATACGCTAAAAGTTAAAACAATAACACCGATTAAAAATATTAACCAACCAAAAACTTGACGTTTACGCATGGTTTTTCCCCCTTTTTTACTTCCCTATTTTAACACACCTAATTTGAAAAAAGCAAATGATATATTTAGCTATCCATATATCAAAAAGGAGGAATATACTTATTCCCCCTTCAACTGATGAAAAGCGCCCTTTTGAAGATAACGTGGTTGACTTAGCGATTCTTCAATTCGCATCAACTGATTATACTTAGCTAAGCGATCTGTGCGCGATAAAGAACCGGTTTTAATCTGACCGACATTAAAAGCTACCGCTAAATCCGCAATCGTCGTATCTTCTGTTTCCCCTGAGCGATGTGAAACAATACAAGTATAACCGTGCTTCTTCGCTAATTCAATTGCGTCCATTGTTTCTGTCAAGGTACCGATTTGATTAACTTTGATTAAAATAGCATTCGCAACTCCCGCTTCAATACCTTTTTTCAAGATTTCGGGGTTTGTCACAAATAAATCATCGCCGACTAATTGAACCTTATGACCCAAACGATTTGTCAGCTTTTTCCAACCTTCCCAATCATTTTCGCCTAAACCATCTTCAATTGAGATAATCGGATATTTCTCTAACCAATCACAGTACATATCAATCATTTCATCTGTTGTTTTACTGCCTTGTTTGGATTTGTTTAGATGATATAAGCCATCATCAGCATCATGAAATTCACTGGCTGCCACATCTAAGGCAATGCATATATCTTTTTTAGGTTGATAGCCTGCTTTTTGAATAGCCTCCATAATCAATGCCAAAGGTTCTTCGTTACCATCTTGACACATTGGGGCATAGCCGCCTTCATCGCCGACATTTGTATTGTAGTTTTTAGCCTTTAAAACTGTTTTTAGCTGATGAAAGACTTCTGCCCCCATACGAATAGCTTCATGGATATTTTTAGCCCCCACCGGCATAATCATATATTCTTGAAAATCAACGGTTGAGTCTGCGTGTGAACCGCCATTTAAAACATTCATCATTGGTACCGGTAATGTTTTCGCATTGCAACCACCTAAATAACGATATAAAGGAATCCCTAATTCCAATGCCGAAGCATGAGCTACAGCCATAGATACCCCTAATAAAGCATTGGCACCTAGATTTTTTTTAGCTTTTGTCCCATCTAAAGTCAATAATGTTTGATCGATTCCAATCTGATTAAAACAGTCCATGCCCAAAAGAGCATTGGCGATTTTACCATTCACATGTTCAACCGCTTTTAAAACACCTTTACCAAAATAACGGCTATTATCATGATCGCGCAATTCCAGTGCTTCTTGTTCACCTGTACTTGCACCACTAGGAACCATCGCTCGACCTACTATACCGTATTCGGTTGTAACTTCTACTTCAACTGTCGGATTGCCTCTTGAATCCAAAATTTCTCTAGCTTTTATATCTGTAATTTTAGACATTTATCTATCCATCCTTTCCATACTATTTTTACCGCCTTCATGAGCTTTAATACATCTTTTTATAAGCAATTACAATAAAAAGAAGCCTTTCAGCTTCTTAATTTCTTAATCATAAAATACTCTTTTAATAATGTTCCGTCTTTTAGGCAAATAGCATCGGGTTTATATGAAACGGTTTCAAACCCCATCTTTTGATATAAAGCCAAACCTCTTTGATTGCCTTCAATATATTCTAATTCAAGCTGACTGACATCGTGTTTTCGAGCTTCCTCTTCCATTTTTTGAAACATTGCCGTACCGATACCTAAGCCCCAAAACGCTTGCATAATCGAAATAGCAAGACTAGCACGATGCTTCGTCTTTAATCTGGCATTAAAATCGATTTGACAATTTCCGACAATCTTGCCTTCTACTTCACATGATAACATAATCGTGTATGGTGAACTCAAATTATTCTCAATCCAAACTTTTTCTTGTTCCACCGTGATATTCATTTCTTCAGGATAACGCATTAGATAGTCGGTTTCTTGATAGACAGTTCTTAATAAATCGACTAAAGCACTGGCATCTTCGACAGAAGGACATCTTAACAAAGCTTGGCGTCCGTCTTTTAATACAATGGTACTAGGTTGGATATACATATTCTTCACTCTCCTTTATCCTATTTTAATTCTCAAAATGATCAATTTCATCTAACTCTTGCATCCACAATTTAGAATAGGCATCACTTGGCATACGCCAATCTGCCCGTGGACTTAATGAAACGCTACCGACTTTTACGCCGTCCGGAACACAATTGCGTTTAAACTGTTGCGTAAAGAAACGCCAATAGAAAGTTCTTAAAGTTTCATAGAGTTGCTTTGGATCGTCTTCCTTAAAAGCACGTTTAGCCATATAGAATATTTTCTTTGGTCCGAAATGGTAACGCACAAAATAATATAAGAAAAAATCATGGAAACGGTACTGTCCGATACTGCTTTCGGTTTTTTGCGCAATTTTACCCGCTTCATCAGGCGGTAATAACTCCGGAGAAATCGGTGTATCAACAATATCCATCAATGTGTTACTTAATGCTTGATTTGCGAAATGTTTGGCATAGGTTGAAACTAAACTTGAAACTAAAGTTTTAGGAACAGAGGCATTAACGGCATACATGGACATATGATCACCATTATATGTACACCAGCCAAGTGCCATCTCACTTAAATCTCCCGTTCCCACCACAATCGCATTATATTTATTGGCTAAGTCCATTAAAATTTGGGTACGCTCTCTTGCCTGAGCATTTTCATAAGTAATATCACGGCTACTCAGATCATGTCCAATATCTTCTAAGTGCAAGGTCGCAGAGGTCTTTATACTGATTTCCATGGCTGTCGCACCTAATAAATCAATCAATTTTAAAGCATTTTGATACGTGTGGTCAGTTGTTCCAAAACCCGGCATTGTAACAGCGATAATATCTTTGCTATCCCACTGATTCATTTCGTATGCCCGCTTGCAGACTAAAAGTGCTAACGTCGAATCTAAGCCCCCTGAGATACCGACAACAACTTTATGACTAGGTAAAAAATTTAAACGTACACTTAACGCTTTAGCTTGAATATCCATAATTTCCAAACAGCGTTTTTCCGGTTGACTTGGCACAAAAGGATAAGCACTGATAGGCTGTTTATAGCTAGGCTCGCCTATAAGTTCAGAAGCAATTTCCACGACAAGCGCTTCATCTTGCATTGGCATTTCCATCATACTTGTAAAACGACGACGCTCATGTTCGGCAATCTCTAAATCTAATGTTGCCTCAACAATTCCTTCTTTGCGACTTTCGTTTAAGATTTTGCCGTTTTCCGCAATAATCTGTTGACAAGACAGCAACATATCAGAGGTACTTTCGTGATAGCCCCCACTCGCATATAAATAACCGCAAGCCAATTTTTGACTTTGCATACTCACTAATTTTAAACGGTAATCCGCTTTAGAAACTAATTCATCACTAGCCGAAAGATTGACAATCAAATTTGCGCCTCTTGCAAAGTGGAAATTTGAAATCGGTGTTGGCACCCATAGATCCTCACAGATTTCCGTTCCGATTTTTGCCCCTGTTGTTTTATCATGAAGCAACAGACGATTAGTTATCGGCAATAACGCTCCCTCTATTTCAATCCACTCGTCATGAATATCAAAGCCGGAATGAAACCAACGTTTCTCATAAAATTCATTATAGTTAGGTAAATAAGATTTAGCCTGAAAACCTAGGATTTCATGATTAAAAATCCAAGCGGCAACATTATATAAACGGCTTTGATGCACAAGCGGTAACCCTACCGCAACTAAAATATTTTCTCTAGCTTCTTTAGCGATCTTTTTTAAGCCTTCAAGTGCTTGCGTCAATAAAATTTCATCAAAAAACAAATCTTGGCAAGTATAGCCGGTAATACTTAATTCCCCGAAAACCATTAACTGTAAATCCGGACTGCTTTCATTGATACAGCGAATGATTTCTTTTGTGTTATGTGCCACATCTGCAACGTGCAATTCAAAAGAAGCACAAGCAGTTTGATAATATCCAAAATGATGCATATTTTTTCCACCTTTCATTTACCTTAAGTATAAAAAACTCTAGTTTAAAAGTCAATCATTATAAATGATGATTTCTTTACACAGAAAAAGATCACCCTTTGTATTTTCAACATCTTGGCAATGTTTTTTCTACTTAGAGTGATCCTATCATTTTAAATTGTGTTAAGCTATTGGTTTGATTTTAATCATATCACCTTTTAAACCGGGGTAATCACCTGATTGAACTTTATCATAGTTATCTTTATGGGCGATAAACCATTTATTCTTCTTTTTTAAAATACCGTTTCTTGCCACTTCATCACCTGTACCTTCAAGCAACAAACAAATCGTTTGGAAACCGTTCTTTGAAACAGCAATCGGTGTATAGTGTAAAGTCGTAGCGTAGCATTCAACAACCGTTCCTTGCGGAACATAGAATAATTCGCACTTAGAAATATCATAATCATCACCTTGCATATCATAGCGATGCCCGACAGCTAAAATATAATCTTTAACAGCAATAATCACTTCACTGCACTGATGATACTCAATTCCGTTAAGCACGTCATTTGTGCCGGTTACAACGCCGGCAATTGTCTTTAAATAGCCGTAAACGTGTTGCGATAAAGTTTGAATGCAAGGTAATTCCTCTAATTTCGAAACACTTGCCAAATAGCCGTTGTCATAGGCATGAGCATTAACATAATCAATGGCTTTTTGAACATCGAGTTTGAGAATCTCTCCGTATGTCCGAAACTTTGGTGATGATATAGGCTCAATGACATAATCGGGATTTAAGTCTTGAATTTGTTTTAACATATTAGTCTAGGTCTTCTCCGTTAGATTTGATAACTTTTTGGAACCAATAGAATGAATCCTTACGAGAACGGTGTAAATCTCCATTACCTTGATCGTCCATATCGACATAGATAAAACCGTATTTCTTATCCATTTGACCTGTTCCGGCTGACACTAAGTCAATGCAGCCCCAAGTTGTATAACCAAATAAGTTAACCCCTTCTTCAACAGCTTCTTTCATACATTGAATATGACGACGGTGGTAATCAATTCTTGCCGGGTCATGACAAATGCCGTCTTCATCTTCTTTTTCAATTAAACCAATACCATTTTCCACGTCAAAGATTGGAACTTGGTATCTGTCATTGATAATATGTAAGAAATGTTTAAATCCTAATGGGTCAATTTGCCAACCCCATGCGTTTGCTTCAAGATATGGGTTTTTAACTGTGCCTAAAACATTACCGCCTGTCATATCGTTTTCTTCAGTTGTATGTGTCGTAACAACTCCTGAAGCATAATATGAGAAGCCTAAGAAATCAGACTTACCGGCTTTTAAGATAGCTTTATCTTCAAGGCTGATGTTTAAATCAATATCCCATTCGTCCCATACTCTTTGGGCAAATGAAGGATATTCTCCACGAATTTGCGTATCTGCACTATAACAGAAGAAATCTTGGAATCTCTTATATTGAGCAAAAGCATCTTTTGGATCTGGTGTTAATGGATATGCCATATTACCGCAAATCATCGCACCGACTTTTAACTTAGGATCGATTTCATGAGCGACAATCGTTGCTTTAGCTGCCGCTAATAATTGATGATGCATATAAACCAAATTTCTTTGAGCTAAATCTTTTGGTGTATCATCATTAGGCATGATGATATTGATTTCATTGAATGTCATCCATTTATTGACTAAATCTTTATATTCAGTGAAACATACTCTTGCGAATTCCACAAATTCATCAATCATCGCACGATTACGCCAACCGCCATGTTGTTCAAGTAAAGAAACAGGTTCATCATATTTATATAAAGTGATGACCGGATCCATACCATACTTACGGCATTCTTCAAATACGCTACGGTAAAATTCAACACCTTCTTGGTTAACGCCACCTTTAATGCCGTAAGGATAAATTCTTGCCCAAGAAATAGAGGTATTGAATGTTGTATAACCCATTTCCGCTAATAAAGCGATATCCTCTTTGTATCTGTGATAGAAATCACTAGCCACATGATTTGTGTAATGTAAATCATCAAAGATGGCAAATTTGCACCCCTCAGGTAATTCGTCAACAGCTTCCCACTGTTTATGAACTCTTTGCCCATTTTCATCTAAATACCAAATTTGGCGACGTTCTGTGGTTGAACCTGCTGTACAGTAATCAACTAATACAGATGATTTTCCGCCTTCGTTCCAACCACCTTCAATTTGAGCGGCACTGATTGAACCACCCCATAAAAATCCTTTTGGAAAACTCATTTATTCCCTCTCCCTTCTTAT
>CAJUOR010000027.1 GCA_910588165.1 uncultured Thomasclavelia sp. | reverse complement strand
CTTTGAGTTTTTTCCGGCTTTCACAAGAGTGCGCAACAATGTGTCGGGCCGTGAGCGTGAACCGTCAGGGTCAGGTGTATAAAAATCAATACTTTTTTCAATTTTTATCGTTTTTTTAATAAGGCTGATCGCATATAGATGAATAGGATTATCCTTCCCTCTTTCTATCTTACTTGGATTTAATGACATCTTAGCAATTTCAAAAAAAAACAAAATATCTTTATAAAAATGTTCATTTTATATTGAAAAGGCATTGAAACTATGCTATTATATACAAGCAGTCAAAAAAGGAGACATACTCAAGAGGCTGAAGAGGCGCCCCTGCTAAGGGTGTAGGTCGGGAAACTGGCGCGAGGGTTCAAATCCCTCTGTCTCCGCCATTAAGAATGCAACTGTAACAAGAAAATTGTTACAGTTTTTTTATTATCTAATTTCCCTCTTAAGCCAATAATAATACCTTGATTACAAGCGGTCGATACCTAAGATAGCAATCACTGTTTTGGCATCGACAATTTCTTGATGTTTAATCATTTCAAGGCATTCCGATATATCAAACCACGCAAAAATCAAGTCCTCATCTTCATCACCTAAACAAGACTGATCAAGCTTTTCCAATCGGTCGGTATAATAAATATATAGTTTTTCAGTACAATATCCCGGTGTTGCCAAAACTGTCGTCAGCAGTCTAATAGATAATGCTTGATAGCCTGTTTCCTCTTCTATCTCACGCAAAGCACAAGCTTTAGGATCTTCATTGATTTCTAGTTTACCCGCCGGTATTTCCCAAGTATAATCCTTAATCGCATAGCGGTATTGTTTAACTAATAGAATTTGGTTTTTATGTCTAGCCAAAATACCTACTCCACCGTGATGATGTACAATTTCCCGCTTCGCCGTCTTTCCGATTTTATCGACAAACACTTCATCTTCGGTCACTTTAAATATTCTACCATTAAATTTTTCTGTACTCTTAATTTTCTTCTCCATCGCTTTTATCCTTTCTAAAGAAGAATAAACCAACCCGGGGGTGGGCTGGTTTATTATGTTTTTTCACGTAAGGGTGATAATAGGGGGTATGTATAAGTGAATACATCTTCACTTTACAAATTTATTATACCACCCTCTTTATGTTTTGTAAAGGGTTTCAGTTAAAAAAGATTGGAAATAAAGTAAATTATTAAGATACATACTTAAAGAATTTGTAAGAACATGATATAATAAGAATTAAAGGTAGGTGTTACACATGTACTATAAGCAAAGCACAAAGCAAGTTAAACTTGTCATTCTCTCTTTTGACGATGTGATGTTCGATTTAACTAGACTTCGTTACAATTATTATCGACGCTTATGTAAACTTTACAATGTTTCTTTAAATAAAGAAGACTTTTTCAATAATCAAGGCAGTTGTCGCACCATGTTTCAAAATAATCCGATTGATGCCGCTCTTTTAAATCAAGAAAACATGATTAGTAAAATTGAAAAAGACTTGTTGACGTATTGCCAAATGTATGGCATGAAGCATAAAGACGGTTTAGTTGAGTTGATGGAGTTATTCCGACAAAAAAAGCTTCAATGTATCGTTACTTCAACTCACCCAAAAGCTTATACAGAGCCGCTTTTTAAACTAGCAGCACTTTATCATCAGCCAACCGAAGTCATCTGTGATGATGATTGTCAATATGTATTACCGGATTCCAGGTATTATCAAAATATTTTAGATAAATATCAGGTTTCTGCTTCGGAAGCTTTGGTGATTGCCTCTCACAAACAGGCAATTATGGCAGCCAATCGTTTACGTATGAACGTTATTGCCGTCCCCGGTTTAGAAGATACGGATAAAGAAGCTGAAATCCGTTGTTTAAAAGTGGCAACTAGTTTATTAGAAGTCATCAATATTATTTTAGAGGGAAGAATGGCACCTTTATCCGATCAGTATTTACTTATCAAATACGATGGTGGGACACAAGACTTATATCAGAATTATCAACATTTACGAGATGTTTACCGCAACGATCCCACTACCCTAGCCACGATTGAGAAGATTTATCAGGAAGAATTTTCTCGGGCTCAAAAAAATAAGGTTGAAGAACAAATCAGACTTCAAGAACAAAAAAGCGATTCTAGTTCACAAATTGACACAACCGATATTAGTGTTTTAGACACCTTAGAAGATGCCTTGAACAGTGAAGAAAAAGAAATTATTACGACAATCACCAACGCTCTGGCTTCTAAAAGAGAAGAAAAAATGCCAATTGAAGAAATAGTTGATGCAGAAGAGAATGAAACAGATATAGAATTAGAAGCTCAAGCACCCGCTTATGAAAATAATCCTTTAGATGCTATGCAAGAGATTGACCCATCTTTAACATTATCTGCTTTGACGCAAGAAGCAGATACAGAGGAAACACCTTTAGATACACATCTTATGGATATGATTGAAGAAGTCACCCAAACAGATATTCCACCGCTTAAAAATGATGAAATCACGCATACCAAAATCTTTACGAAAGAAGAGCTAAAGGCCTTCGGCATTAAAGAAGAAGATTTACTAGACGGCACTGAAGATTTCGAGGAAGAGGAAGATGAGGAAGACGATGATGTCCCTTCATTGGTGATTAGCTTTATTGTCAACATCGGTTATGCGATTATGGACGCGATTATTCTTTGTGTCTTTGGCGGTATCTTGATGGTTGGTTTAAAAGATTGGATTAGCTCTCCTCAAAGTTCTTTCTACTTTGTTCATCGCCTGCTTGTAACTATCGGCGATGTATCGGTTATGCTCTTTGGTAAATTGACGAATAGTTTAACTTCTTTCTTTAATACATCAAAGATGTTCGATGGATTCTTAGCAGTTATCCTTTTAATGACAATTGTCATTTGGATTATTTTAGATATAATTTCAATCATCAAAAGAAACAGAGCAAAACATACACAACAATAAATTGACACCTTTGGGTGTCTTTTTTATATCCTTTTGCATAAAATAAATGTGGGTGATCAATTTATGTCTGGAATTATTTGTATTGGAAATTATGTTAAAGATTTGGAAAGTTCAAAAAAAGCTATCGAGAATACACAAAAGTATTTAGATTACGATAGCCCGCTTCAAGATAAGCACTGTTTGTTGGCGAATTATCATTTGAAAGAGAATGATGTCATCGGTAAGGAGAAGCCTTTAAGCTATGTCTATGATGACATGACGTATCAAATTGCCTTTATTGGCGAATTATACAACGCCACAACGCTTAAAAAAGAGTTAATTGAGAATGGTTTTACTTTCACAACAAGCACATATGCCGAAATCGTCTTAGTGAGTTATATCGCATGGCAAAAAGCATGCTTAGATAAATTCGACGGTGCTTTCGCGTTTGTCATCAATCATGGCGATAAACTATTTGCCGCTAGAGATCCGTTAGGAATTAAACCGCTTTATTATTTGACCGATGACACAACGATTGTTATCTCAAATGAAATCAAAGCTCTATTAGCCTATCAAAACAAAGCGATTGTAGATAAAGAAGGCGTCAAAGAATTATTAGGTTTAGGTCCTAGCATGAGTCCGGGTAAAACTATCTATAAAAACATTTATAGCTTAAGACCGGCACATTATCTTGACTTTACACAAGAAGTTGAAACTACACGCTATTGGCAGTTAGAAGATCAACAACACCTCGATGATTTTGAAACAAGTGTGAAAACTATCAAACAGCTTGTAATTGATAGCATCGTCAAACAACTATCTTCGCAAGACAATTCAACCATGTTATCAGGTGGGTTAGATTCAAGTATCATTACTTCAATAGCTAGTATGTTCAATGAAGACTTAGCCACTTATTCGGTTGAATATGAGGATCAAAAAAAGTTCTTTAAAGCGTATGCCTATCAAACCACCATGGACGATGACTATATCCAAGAAATGATTGAACGCTATCAAACAAAACATCAAACGATTACTTTGCAACAAGATGAGTTAATCAACAGTTTAGAAGCTTCACTGATTCAAAGAGATATGCCGGGAATGGCTGATATCGATTCAAGCTTCCTATTGTTTGCCAAAGAAATCGCTCAACAGCAGGATATGTGTTTATCCGGAGAATGCGCCGATGAGATATTCGGTGGTTATCCTTGGTTCTATAAAGAAGAATTATCGCAACTTCCCTATTTCCCTTGGATGAAAGATTTAGATGCAAAACTCAATCTTTTTAATGAGAAAGTTCAAGCTTTAGACTTAAAATCATATATTATCGAAGCCTACCAAAACACCTTAAACGAATTAAACACAGATGACAGAAAAAAGCAACTCATTTATTTGAATATCGAATGGTTTATGCAAACTTTACTTTTAAGAGCCTATTGCCTTACCAATCGTTTAGACCTCAATGTTCGTGTACCGTTTGCCTCTAAAGATATCTTAACGTATGTCTACAATATGCCTTGGGAATATCTGTATCACCACCAAGAAGAAAAAGGACTACTTAGACTAGCCTTTGAAGACTTCTTACCTGATGATATTGCGCACCGTAAAAAGAATCCTTTCCCAAAAACCCACTCTCCGATTTATACTGACTTAATCTACCATAAGCTTAAGGAATCACTTCAAGATGAAGATAACATTTTATTGCAATTCTTCGATAAACCTAAACTTATTGAGCTTATCGAAAGTAAAGGCGAAAGCTTCACTTCCCCTTGGTATGGACAATTGATGATGGGTCCTCAGTTGTTGGCTTATTTCTATCAGATATACCTTTGGGCAAAGCTCTACCATATCGAATTGGAATTCTAAAAAAGCTAAGCAAAAACCATGAAACAAAACTGATAACATTAAACCCCCTTCACTACTTTGCGTAAAGGGGGTATATTTGTATTTGGATAATAGCACTAACGTACTGTAAAATGGTAGTTTTAAATTATTTCATCAGCCGTATTTGATGCGTCATTGATTTTATTTAAAATGGCTTCCCAAACAGCATCGACATTCAACTTCTTTAAACTTGAGAATTTAATCAAAATATCTTCATCTCGGAAATTTAACTTTTCCTTGATTTTTTTCTCATTTTTCTTGATGTCTGAACGCTTCACTTTATCTTCTTTGGTCGCAACTAAAATAACCGGTAAATCATAATGCTTAACGAAATCGTACATCATCACGTCATCTGCTGTCGGAGCATGGCGCAAATCCAAAATCAAAATCATCGCTTTTAAATTCTGTCTTTGTGCAATATAGGTTTCCATCATCTCACCAAACTGAATGCGAATATTTTCATTAACCTTGGCATAGCCATAGCCCGGAACATCGACAAAACGTAATTCATGATTGATTTCATAAAAGTTGAGCGTTCTTGTTTTTCCCGGTGTCGCTGATACACGTGCTAGATTCTTTCTATTGCACATCGTATTGATAAAACTAGACTTGCCCACATTGCTTCGACCCGCTAAACAAATTTCAGGTAAGCTTTCATCAGGCCATTGAGATTGCCAAGCTGCACTAAGTTTATATTCTGATTGTTTAACTTGATACATAGTTTTCTCCTTTTTAAAAAAAGGAAAGGTAATCCTTCCCTTCCTATTCTTTCACAACCGCAGTATCCAAAACAGTATCAATATGACTTGCCAAGACAATAGTCAAATCCTTACGTACTTGTTCCGGAATATCATCAATATCCTTTTCATTTTCCTTTGGAATAATGATGGTACGAATACCGCTACGATGAGCTGAAATTGATTTCTCTTTCAAGCCACCAATTGGTAAAACCTTACCGCGAAGTGTAATTTCACCTGTCATTGCAACATCACTTCTAACCGGACGATTAGTAAAAGCTGAATAAATAGCTGTTGTCAATGTCACACCGGCACTTGGTCCGTCTTTCTTAATCGCTCCTTCAGGCACATGGATATGTACATCTTGTTTTTCAAAATCGTCTTTGTCTAAACCGAAGCGATTAGCATTACTTTTGATGTAATCTAAGGCAATTGAAGCAGATTCTTTCATGACATCACCTAATTGTCCGGTAATAATACATTTTCCGCTACCGGAAAAATGATTAACCTCAATAGGTAAAATATCTCCACCAAACTGCGTATATGCCATACCTGTAACAACACCGACTTGTGGCTCATCTAGTTTACCCGTATATTCAAATCTGGCTTTACCTAAATAAGCTTCCAAATCACTAACATCGACATGAACGGTTTTTAAACCTTCTTTCAACACTTTAACGACTGCTTTTCTTGCCAAATTAGCCATCAATCTTTCTAATTGGCGCACACCGGCTTCACGGGTATGATGACGAATCATATACATGATAGCCTCATCACTAACTGTAAACTGTTCTTCTGTTAAGCCATGTTCACTAAGTTTTTTCGGATATAAATGTTCACGGGCAATCACTAATTTTTCTTGTTCGGTATAACTTGATAACTCAATAATTTCCAAACGGTCTAATAATGGTCCCGGAACGCCATCTAAGCTATTGGCTGTCGCAATAAATAAAACTTTAGATAAATCATAAGGTTCTTCTAAGTAGTTATCTGAGAAGAAAGTATTTTGTTCAGGATCAAGCACTTCTAACATCGCACTTGCCGGATCACCACGGTAATCGCTAGACATTTTATCTAATTCATCTAATAAGAAAACCGGATTAACAACGCCCGCTTTTTTCATAGATTGAATAATACGTCCCGGCATTGAGCCTAAATAAGTACGTCTATGCCCACGAATTTCTGATTCATCTTTAACCCCGCCTAATGATGCTTTGACAAATTTTCTGTCTAAAGCTCTAGCAACTGATTTAGCTAATGATGTTTTACCGACACCCGGTGGCCCGACTAAACAGATAATCGGCGATTTCAATGACTGTGTCATTTGTTTAACTGCCAAATATTCTAAAATTCTTTCCTTTGGTTTTTCCAATCCAAAGTGATCTTCATTTAATCTATCTTCGACTAATTGTAAATCTTCATTATCAGAAGTTTCTTGATACCAAGGCGTATCTAACAACCAATCCAAATAACCTCTAACAACATTTGCTTCACTTGATGAAGGCGGCATCATTTCATAACGACGCAATTCATCTAAAGCTTTTTCTTTAACGTGCTGTGGATAAGGGTTTTCCTCAATACGCACTCTTAAATCATCACTGTCTTGATCTTTATTAGGGGTATCACCTAATTCTTCTTTAATTGCACGCAATTTTTCACGCAAATAGAATTCCCTTTGGTTTTCATCAATACTTTGACGAACCTTTTTATTGATATTCTGCTCAATATCATTGATGACTTTCTCTTCTTCAATCTCGGAAATCAATAACATCAAACGCTCATTGACATCTAAGACTTCTAACATATGTTGTTTTTTCTCTAATGATAAAGGAAGATAATGCGCTAATGTATCAGCTAAACGACTAGAAGAAACACCTTTAGCCAAGTTATTGCGAACTTCCATTGGAATGCTTGGAATACTTGTCATAAAGGATTCTAAATTTTTAGCGATACTTCTAACTAAAGCGACTTCCTCATTGGTATCTGCCAAAACATCTTGTAATGGCATAACTTTAGCATACAACGTATCTTTCACTTCATCTAAAGATTCTAATTTCACACGATCCACACCGGTAACCGTTAATTTAATAGTTCCGGCACTATCACGGCGAATCTTCTTTTTGATTTTACATAGTGTACCGATTTCAAATAATTGATCAAAAGTCGGATCTTCAATTGCAGGGTCTTTTTGGGAAACAAAGACAATGTTGCCATCATAAATATCCGCTGCATCTTCAATTGCCTTTAAACTTTTGGTACGACCAACATCAAGTGTCAAATCATTATTTGGAAAGACGATCATTCCACGAGTACAAATGACAGGTAAAACAAGATTTGTTTGTAAATCTTCCATCTTATCTAACACCTCCTATAAATTCTAAAACAAAAGACGCAACAGCGTCTTTCTCATTAAGCGTTGTCGCGAATGACATTAAGCGCTTTTCTCATCATTAAATCAGCAGAAATCTGTGGTTTAACACCTTCTAATAAAGGTTTTAACTTTTCAAAGTCTTCACCGTAAGTTGTTGCCATAGCTTTGATTTCTTCTTCGATTTCTTCTTCTGTTACTTCTAAGTTTTCAGCTTTAACAACTGCTTCTAAGATTAAGTTTAACTTAGCACGTTTTTCAGCTTGAGGTCTTAATTCCTCTTTAATTGTTTCAATTCCTTTACCTGTTAATTTTTGGAAAGTTTCAAAATCTAAACCTTGGTTTTGAATGTTTTGTCTAACTTCATTCATCATACCTTCGATTTCATTATTAACTAAAGCTTCAGGTAAATCGATTGGCGTTGCATCAATCAACTTATTGTATAATTCATCAGTATATTTTTCTTCGGCAGCTGCTTCTTTTTGATTTGTCATTCTTGTTTTGATATTTAATTTTAAATCTTCTAAAGTTTTAACACCTTCGATGTTGGCTTCTTGTGGTAAATCTTCTAATTCAGGTAATGTTCTGAATTTGATTTCATGAACACATACTTTGAACACAGCTTCTTTACCTGCTAAGCTTGCTTCTTGGTATTCTTCTGGGAAAGTAACAACAACATCTTTAGTTTCGTTAGCCTTCATACCGATTAACTGTTCTTCAAAGCCCGGAATGAATGAACCTGAACCGATTGATAATGGGTATTGTTCACCTTTTCCGCCTTCAAATGCTTCACCGTCAACGAAGCCTTCAAAATCAATGACAGCTGTATCGCCATCTTCAACTTCGCCTTCTTCTTTAACTGTTAATTCAGCGAATTGTTGTTGCATATTCTTTAATTCGTTAGCAATTTCTTCATCAGTTACTTCAACTGTTTCTTTTTCAATACCGAAGCCTTTGTATTGTCCTAATGTGATTTCAGGTTTAACTTCGATTTTGAAAGTTAATTTAATTTCTTTTTCGTTAATTTCATCAATTGTCAATGTTGGTTGAGCAATAGGTGCTACATCATTATCTGTTAAGATTTTTGTATAGTTAGCATTTAATAATGCATCCATTGCATCTTGCATAACCGCCATTTTATTGACACGCTGTTTAATCATTGCTTTAGGTGCTTTACCGTCACGGAAGCCAGGGATACGTACAGTTTTAGCGATTTTATTGAACGCTTTATCCTGAGCTTTAGTCCATTCTTCACCTGCAAATTCAACTTTTAATTCACCAATATTTCCTTCAAGTTTTTTCCATTCACTTTTCATTTCTATTACCTCCGATTAACATCAATGGACATTATACATGATATTTTTATAATAATCAAATAATTAACACACATTTTATCAACAGTTTTTCATTTATTGGAAACTTTCGACACTTTCATACATCTTTTTAAACGCTGCGTATTCCGCACCGTAACGATAGCACAAATCTTCGTCATCTTCTTCGATGCCACTAAGCATAGCTACATAATAATGAATAGCTGTGGCAAGTGCCTCATAGTCTTCGATAACCTCTAACATAGGATACCAATCGTATAAGTAAAATTCTAAAAATTCAATGCACATGGCAAATAAAGACGGATTTTCCGGTTCTATAACTTTTTCTAAAAGTCCGCCGACACTTTCGTAAACTAAAGATTCAACCACACTTTCTAAATAAAGCGGATTGGTTTCAATCAGATGCCCTCGTTTATATATTTCTAAATACTCATCAACCTCTTGTTCTTTCAAAATCTCTAAGAGCAAGGATTTCTCTAACGATGGACGGTTTGGATTTTTCAAGAACGTTTTAACCATCGGCAAGAAACGGCGAATATTAGAGCTTGATAACTGTTCAAGTGCTAACATAGCCACTTCTTCAGATAAACCTTTCTCTAAATACAATTCCAATTCCTGATCTGAAATAATTCTTTGTTTATGTTCATATACCGCATTGGCTTCTTGCTTTAAAAGTAGGATTTCATCATATAAATCATTTAAGCGACTTTCATATTCATAAGGAATATAAGGCATCGATAATTCCTCTACCAATGTATTGACCGCTTCTTCATATAGCTCACATTCTTTCAAAAAACCGATATAATAGCCTAAAACATCATAATAACTTTGACTTGCCAACATTTTAGCAGCCTTAGCTTCCTCCAAACCGGCTTGAAACTCACCTAAACCAAATAAGCAAACCAAACGCAAATAGCGGACATTTTCATCATCACGATCCTCTAAAAATTCTAAAGCTTCACGATACTGACCTAATCCAATCATTTCCTCAACCATTAAGCACACCTCTTTTCTTTGTAAGACACAAAAAATTGTCAATCCACAGTCACTCAACCACAAATAAACACCTATAGATAAGTCTTTTCCATTATACTTATCTTCATCTGTTCGTCTAGGTATTATGATTTTGGATATTTCTTAAATAAATAAAAAAGACAAATCGGAGCATTCGTCTTTCTTTGAAATGGTTATATTCCATTTATTTTTTTGATGGCGTCCACGGAGGGATTCGAACCCGCGACCGCACGCTTAGAAGGCGTGTGCTCTATCCAGCTGAGCTACGTAGACATCTCACATTGCTCTAGTATTATAGCATAACTAAAACAAAATGCAAGCACAATTTTAATTTTTTTCAACTTTTTGACCGTTCTCAATTAAGCGGAATTCAACGGTTATCTGCTTCTCATCTAAAAGACAAACACAGTAAGTTGCCTCACTTCCACCTCGTGGCAATCTTGTTGAACCGGGGTTAATAATATGAATACCGGAAACCTCTTCATGCATCGGCATATGGGTATGTCCGCAAAAAACAATATCACAATCTCTTTCCCTAGCCATATCCGCTAACAACAATTCACGATTAAAATAACCACAGCGATGACCGTGTGTTACCATGATACGATGCTTGCCTATCGCAAAGACAATCGTATTTTCAAAATTCAAAGCCCAATCATTATTCCCTTTGACACAACGAAACTTTCTTAAAAGATCCGTATCCCATGTTTCACTATCTCCACAATGAACATATTCATTCGCATCAGGCTCGAGTTTTAATAGTTGTGTAATCTGTGTATCATCTCCATGATTATCACTCATAATTGCAATTTTAATCATTTCTATCACCATTTTAATTGTATCTAATTATTACCTAAATTTCAAACAAAAAATATAGGCGAACCTATATTTTTACAACATTATACACAATTTCAGATACTTTTTGAGCTTGTGGCATTTCAATGTCTTGTCCTTGAACCTGAATAGAGATATTATCTACCCCATTCATAGAGCTAAATGATAAAACTAATAGGTCATAGACATCATCATCAAGCGTTCTTTCATCTAATAAAGCCATGGCATTCAAATTAACCGATAGATGTCCATCTTCTAAATTTGAACCATCTAATAACTCCAAAGCTTCTAATGGTGAAGCTTGGCTGAGTGTTGATGTCACGCTGACCTCTCCGATAATATCATTGAGTTTATCGTCTAATGAAGCATCTGTAGCAACACGCTTAGATACAGGCACGTAAAATTCTTCGCCTTCAATTGTTTTGGCAAAGAACACTAACATAGGCTCTGTATGATGTAAGATCCCGTTCGATGTTTCAAAATTATTGATACCTAAGGTCTTGTTTAGAGGACCTTGCAATGTAATTTTACCATTAGGCATACAAGTTATAGGTTGCCCTTCTTTTAAATAGCTAACCCCATTGACACCATCTAGCTGACAAAAAACATAACTAGTCGCTTCTAAGAAACGCAATTCATCAACACTCGCTAAATTCTCAATCCCCGCACTTAAGTTTAAATTCAAAATACCGTTTTCATCAATACTGGCATCTAACAGCGTTGTCTGTTGCGGAATAATTGAACGCAACGTATTTTTTAAATTCCCCGGATCTTGCATCAGCGTAAAAATTTCTTGCACTTCGGATTTTAAATCCTGTGTTTCATTAACAGCATAAGTTACAGGAATTAGCAATCGGTCTTGATCCATATAAACAACTTGACGATAACCATCAAAATCTGTTACCACAACTTCCTTATCTACTTTAGGTGTTTCTTTCGTTTCAAAATAGACAAATGTCAATAAAGCACACATTGTCAAAAACACCCCATTTTTTAGCCACTTTTGTTTCATGCTCCTACCTCCTTATTGTAAGATATGAAAAAAAAGCGACATTATGCCACTTTCAAAGTTAATTTTTTAAATATAAAATCGCTTGAATTAAAGAAAATGCGACTTGCTTGACTAAACAGTTCTAAATCACCGGTAGTATAGACTACATTCTTTTTTTGTGAAGCGCCTGAATGACGTAGTTTTAATTTCTCTAACATTCGTTCAACTTCTCCGACAACAGCGACACTACTGGAAAAAAGGCGAATATGCGGATATAAAGCCTTAATGTCAGAAGCAATAATCGGATAATGGGTACAACCTAAGACAATGTTGTGGCACTCTTTTGTAACCTCATCTAATAAAGTATGAAGCTCTTGATGTAAGATTTGTTGAGTAGTGCCATTTTCAATCAATGGCACAAGCTTAGGACAAGCAATCCCTATACTTCTATCCATGCCAATCCCTTTTTGATAAGCTTGACTTTCGATAGTTGCTTGGGTTGCCATGATAGCGACTTTATCCATTGTTTTGGCATTAACCATACTAACTGTCGTATCAATAACCCCAATGATAGGCACTTGAGGGTAACGTTCTTTTAAATAGTCAAGAACGGTACATGAAGTTGTATTACAAGCTAAAACAATCATTTTGACTTGTTGTTGTAGAAAATATTCGACAATTTCACTTGAATATTGTTTTAGTTGGGCAACTGATTTATCACCATAAGGACTATGGGCATTGTCGCCTACGAAAATTAAATGTTCATTAGGCAATGCTCGATGAAGCTCTTCTAAAACAGTTAGTCCTCCAACACCCGAATCAAAAACGCCGATACTTTGATTATTCATCTTCAATTCCCTCATAAGCTTCCAAAGTCAACTTATTTTCATGAATGACCTTAGCGGCTTCCTTTCCTACAAAACGATATGTATTTGCACTATATCGTTCTGATTGTTCATCACCATAGCGCAAAATGAAACCATACTCCCAACTGTGTGCTTGTAGATAATGGCTGATTTCAGTTGTTTCAAAATCTGAATAATTTACACCCATCACCATCACATCAATCGTTAAGCCTAACTGATACTCCCTATGACTCCAATCTTTTTCATCTAAATTGCTATAAGAGCGATAACCATCAATCAAAAGCAAGTTTTCATCATCAATAGCCATCGAAACAGCATCGGCCATTTCTTCTAAAGCCGCATTGGCATCTTGGCGCAGATAAGTTCCGAAACGCATACGAGCAATATCATCTGTAATCACCAACGGATTTGGAACATAGGAAGCAATCGTTTGGTTGTCTAAAATAACTGTCGTTAGACTTTGAGGATTGGCAACTAATTCTAAATCAGGACACTCTTGCTTCAATTCATAATACATCAGTAAATCCTCTAAATTATAAAATTCAAGCCATTGGTCTAAAAAGTCCATTTCTTCTTTTTCGTCCATACCTTCAAGATTCATAGCCGTAGCTAAAGCATTGATTTGATTAACGGCATATAAATCTATCCCCTGATTCAAAGTAGTAAAATGATGATATAAATCTAATAATTCAAGGTCAAAGTCTTCACTTACTAAATATAAATCTGCCAATGATGTATCCGTTAATTTTTGAAAAATACTGTCGACATTTCTAATTTCCTCACTACGTATTTTTTCAAGCAAAGAATTGGTATATTCAACCACACCGTCTATAGACAATTCTGTCTGTTTTTCAATCTTTTCATAATATTCTAAATCATGAAGATGGAAATCAGGGTGCGTTAAAAAACGTAAAAAACGTTTCGTTGGAAATGAGTTTTCAATGAGATATTCTTGTTCTTCTTCTGTTAAATTATTGATGATTAACTGCCTGGTTTCATTGTTGATACCGGAAATACGATAAAAAGAGTCATATTTGCGATTTAAAACAATGAAACAAACCATAAAGCATACAAGCGCGACTAAATAGAGTATGATTTTTTGCTTTTTCATGGTTTATCCCTCTTTTCTCACTTATTATATACCAATTATCTTTGATTGACTATATTAGAACTCTAATTCTTTTAATTTGATCAATTCTAAAACTGCTTGTATTCTGGAAACGGCTCCCAATTTTTGCATGACATTTGAGATATGGTTTCTCACCGTCTTCTCACTAATGCCAAGCTCTAAAGCAATTTCACGTGTTGTCTGATTGTCCATTAAGGCTTTAAAAATCTCATGCTCACGTTTAGTTAAAATAGACTGCATGCAACTCCTCCATTCAGTCTATTATATGATAAACATCATATTCGGTTAATCATTATCGTGTAATCGATCATATAAACTTTTGGCCACTTGCTTCGGTAAAACTTCCTTCAGCATTTCCAAATCGGCTTCTTTCATGCGTTTAACACTGCCAAAATGATTGAGTAATTGACGTTTGCGTTTAGGACCGATTCCTTCTACATCATCTAAAATAGAATCTATCAATGATTTAGCTCTAACTTGACGATGAAATGAAATCGCATATCTATGGACCTCATCTTGCATTCTTGTCAATAAATAGAAAAGCGGACTTTTTCTATCAATATCGACAATTTCTCCTTCTTGATTTAAAAGCAACGCTGTTTGATGGCGATCATCTTTGGATAATCCGCAAACATAAATATCTAAATTCAATAATTGAATGATTTCTAAAGCTGATTTTATTTGCCCCTTACCGCCATCGACAATAATCAAATCCGGCTTTTCCAAACCGTCGGTTAAGACACGTAAATATCTACGATAAACGACTTCTTTCATACTAGCGTAATCGTCGGCACCTTCCACCGTTTTAATTTTAAATTTGCGATAATCATTTTTGCTTGGTACACCATCTTTAAAAACAACCATGCCGGCAACAGCATAAGCCCCTTGGATATTCGAGTTATCAAACAATTCGATACGATGAGGCGTCGGCTTATTTAATAATTGCCCGAGCTGTTCGATTGCCCGAATAGTGTTCTCTTCATTTTTTTCCATCAGTAAAAATTTCTTTTCAAGCATCTCTTTGGCATTGTTCATTGCCATGTCGACTAAATCGGCTTTATTGCCTTTTTCAGGGTGAATGACTTTACACTCTAAAATCCCACTCAATAAATCCTTATCAATCCCATCAGGCACTAACAGTTCCTTCGGATAGGTATTTTGGCGATAAAAATCAACAATAAAGCGGATAATCTCATCTTCCTCTTCATCGTAAATCGGCATTAGGTTGAAATCTCGTGACAAAAGTTTTCCCTGACGCATGAAAAACAGCTGAATACTTAAATAGCCATTATCCACATGAAAACCTAATATATCCCGATCGACCTGATCGGCAAATTGTACGTGCTGTTTACTTGTCACATGATCAATATACCTCATTAAATCTCTGAATTCTTTAGCTTGTTCAAAGTTTAATGCCTCACTGGCAGCTTCCATTTTTTCTTTTAAATCACTGATGACTTCTTTGGTATCACCTTTAATAAACTTTGTAATCTTATGTGAGATATCTTGATAAATTTGCGGATTGATTTCATTTTCGCAAGGTGCCAGGCATTGATTTAAGCTTGCATACAAACACCTTTTTTTAGGAAGATGCTCACACTTTCGTAAAGGGTATAAACGATTTAATAATTTATAAGTTTCTCTGGCCGCCGTGGCATCCGGAAACGGTCCGAAATGCTTACACTTTTTATCCTTGGCATCACGCACGATTTTTAAACGTGGGTGCTTTTCTTTGGTTAACTGAATATATGGATAATAGCTATTATCCATAAACATAATGTTATATTGTGGGGCATAATCTTTAATCAAATTGATTTCAAGTAAAAGCGCCTCTTTTTCCGAATGCGTCACAATATAATCGAAATCTACAATATTAGAAACCAATTTGGTTGTTTTATAATTATGAACACCATTAAAATAAGAGGAAACACGATTTTTCAGTTTTTTTGCTTTACCGACATAAATCACTTTTCCGTCTTTGTTTTTCATCAAGTAACACCCAGGTGCCATTGGCAACAAGGATAATTTATGTTTAATATAAGCTAAATCCTGCATCGTCTTTCCTCTCTTTTCACTATTCAAAATATGCTAAGGTTGCCCCTAAGCCTCCTTCTTGTGCTCCGCCGTTTCTAAATGTCTTTACGTGCTTATGTTTCTTCAATAATTGATGAACACCGTTGCGCAAAGCCCCGGTCCCCATACCATGAATGATACGCACACTCGGATAGCCGGTCACAAGCGCATCATCAATAAATTTATCTACCACACGCATAGCTTCCTCATAGCGCATTCCGATAACATTGATTTCATAAGAACCGGTCTTTTTAACGGTTTTGCCTTTCGTTTTGACAATCTTAGGCTTTTGTTTTTGATGGACAAAGGCAACTTCTTCCTTTTTCAGTTGCAATTTTAAACCGCCTAAACTGATAGTTAACTCATCTTTTTTGACTTCCGTAACTTCACCATCACGGTTCATGCTCAGAATACGTACGACATCGCCGACATGGTATTCCCTTGAGGCATCGCCTTTAAGCACCTGTTTTTCCTTTTCCTTATGCAAGGCATCAAGCTGATGTTTAGTGTCGATGACCTCGTGCATTTTAATCGTTTGTCCTTTATCTTTAAATTCACGTAATAAGACATCTATTTCCGCCTTAGCTTTTTCAACTAACGCATTGGCTGTCTGTTGCGCCTCATCTAAATATCTCTGTCTTTCTCTATCAAAGACCTCTTGGCGATGCTTCCACTTTTCTTTCAAGTTAGCCACTTCATCTAAATCTTGTTGATAGGCTTCCTTCATCAAACGAACTTCTTCTTTTTCAATTTCCAAACGTTCCAAAAGCTTTTCTTCCACACTTTGGCTTTCCTCTTTGATATGTTTAGCCCGTTCGATAATTTTGCTGTTTAACCCCAGTCTTGCCGATATTTCCATCGCATAAGAGCGTCCGGATTCGCCAAGAATCAAACGATAGGTCGGGGCAAATTTTTCTTCATCAAAGGCTACACTTGCCAAAAGAATATAATCTGTCAATTTAGCGTGTCTTTTCAAGCTAGAATAATGGGTTGTCGCAATACAGAAGCATTGATAAGCGTGCAAATGCTCCAAAATAGCTTGAGCGATACTTTGCCCTTCTTGTGGGTCTGTTCCGCTTCCTACCTCGTCAATCAAAACTAGACTGCGACAAGTAACACGGTTGGTGATATCCACAAGTTTTGATAAGTGGCTAGAAAAAGTCGAAAGCGATTGTTCAATCGACTGTTCGTCCCCTAAATCTACATAGATTTCATCAAAGAAAGGAATCATCGCTTCTTCTACCGGTATGGCTAACCCATTCAAACTCATCAAAGACAGTAAACCTGCGGTCTTTAGGTTAACCGTTTTCCCTCCGGTATTACTTCCTGTAACTAACATAATATGCTTAGGCTTATTTAATTCAAGTGTATTGGCGATAACTTTCTTAGCATCAATTAAAGGATGACGAGCTTTTTTTAAATAAAAACGCTCATAATTCTCTGTAATCGTCGCTACAACACAATCGTGTTGATGAGCATAGCTAGCTTTCGCAAAAACAAAATCAATCTCACCTAAAAGCGTTTGGTTATCTTGAATATGAAAGCTTTGTTGCTTAACCTCTTGACTTAAATGATATAAAATGCGTTCCATTTCATCTTGTTCCTGTGATTTTAAACCTTGTAACTGATTGTTTAATAAAACCACAGCCTCAGGCTCAATATAAGCAGTCTGATGACTAGCTGACTGAGCATGAACGATACCTCGCACTTTATTTTGATACCCCATTTTAACCGGAATCACAAAACGATCATTGCGAGCGGTTATAATATTTTCAGATAAGTAATCCTTCTCTGAAACCAAATACTGATTCATCTTTTGACGAATCTGCCCCTCGGTTTGACGAATAGAACGTCGAATACGAGCAAGTTCACTAGAAGCATGGTCGTATATCTCACCTTCGGGACTGATACACTGCTCTATTGTTCTTTTCAAATCCTTTAACAAAACTAAACCTTGCACCGCTTCGGTAAAATACGGTGTTTCCAGCTCACTTTCTTTTGCAAAGTTTTGAACGGAGCTTGTTACTTCAACATGACCGACGATTTCTAAAAGCTCTCTTGGTAAAAGCATACCGTCCATCTGAACCTTCGCCATATGTTTGGATAAATCATGCAAACCACCTAGTCCAACTGCTCCGTAGGCATTGACTAAGCGAATGCCCTCATCTAAATAAGCAAGCGCCTTTTGTAATTCAACAAATTCTTCAAACTGCTCCATCATATCTATTTTATCTTTCCCAAGTGAGCAAGCAGTATAGCGTTTTAATTGTTCTTTAATCTTATTAAATTCTAAAGTTTCTATTGTTTGTTTCATAATTTTTTCCCTTTAAGGAGTTACGGTTATTTTACTGCGGGCAACATTCTTTAATTGTTCATTAGCCGGCAGTTGTTCAATTAACTCCATCAATTCATCATATCTTTCCTTGTCTACAACACTTGTCGGAATGGAATCGATTTGAGATTGATAATTTTGATAAAAAGCCTCTAAATCTGCTTCATCAAACATACCTAAATTCATCATGGCATCAATCAATTCAACCATGTCCTTCATTTCAAAATCTTTATTGGCCCATTGTTCGACTTGTGTAAATGTTACGATTTTATCACCTAATGTCATAATCTCATGACTTAATGAAGGTGAAACATTTAAAATTAAACCACCTAATTTAGATTCATTAACAATTGTCATACCGTTTGTGAAAACAGGCATACACATTCCTAATAAAATCACATATACTAATAAAGTATTTTTAGCAACATTAAAAATTGCCCCAAAACCGTTATCGACAAAACGCACCAAAGATAAATGTTTCTTTATATTCTCAATAATCGCATGAAGAAGTACGAAAATGATAGAACGAATAATCGATAAGATAATGAAAATCACTACAAATCCGATAACACGTCCGATAATCGGCGCTACGTACTGCATTAGCTCTTGATCAATTCCGCTAATCTGATAATGCGTAAAAAAGGTCGCTGTCGGTTTTGATAAAAACCAAGATACACCAAAAATCAGAAGTGTCGAAGCAAAATGTAAAACTCGATCGACAATTCCTTTTTTATAACCGATTATAAAACTTAAACCTAAAATAATTAAAATCATTATATCTAATATATTACCTGAAAAATTTAATGTCATAGAATCACCCTTTCCTATTTTAACAAAATCTATGCGTGTTGTCAAAAGACACAGATATTAAAGATAGCAAATTGTTTGCGAAAATTCAATGAAATAATCAAAATATTGACTTTTCACAAATTGGAAAAAGTGTTATAATATATGAGGAGGAGTGATAACATGGAATGCATTATGATCAAAGTCAATGATAAAACAATTGAAAAAATGAAAAAATTCTATGCAAGTCAAATGTTGACATCTACAACCGAAGACGTTATCTTCAAGGCTCAGATCATTGGCTGCACTATTACCGCTCACTTATCTAAGGAAATCGTTTTTGAAGGTATTCGAGCTAAAGAAGCATGCAAGCAATGGACAAAAGCGCCGGTAACCAAGAAAAAAGACACCCTCATCAATGAAGGACCTTTCTTAGATAAACACATTGCCTCTGATGATGTAGGTCATGCGGATTACTTCGGACCTATTTGTACGGTTGCTTGTTATGTTGACGATAAAGATATTCCGTGGCTACAGTCACTAGGAATCGATGATGCAAGAACATTACCTGCAACGGAAGTTGTACGAATTGCCAAAGAGATTAAAGATCGTGTCATCTACAGTCTTTTAATCCTCGATAATCCACATTATAATCGTATGGTCAAAGAAGGTTTGAATTTCGCCAACATCAAAGCCAGACTTCACAACCAAGCCATCACCAACGTGATGCAACGCTTAGATTTCCCAATAGAAACAAAGGTTGTGGAACAATTTGTTGCACCGAAAACGTATTATAACTATTTGAAAAATGAAGTGATAGTGGTCAGGGATTTGCACTTTGAAAAGAACACGTATTCTAAATATATAGCTATGGCTTGTGCTCACATTTTAGCTAGATACGCTTCCCTTCAATACTTTAACAATATGTCAAGAAGTTTGAAAGTTAAATTGCCACACGGAACAAGTACACAAGTAGATCAAGTAGCAATTCAATTAGTCCAAACACGTGGTGAAAATATTCTAAATAAAGTTGCCAAAATGAATTTATCAAATACTAAAAGAATATTAGAGGCAGTCCAGCAAAGAGTTTAAGATAAAGAAATATTAAGCTGTTACAGATGAAGCTATAAGTAGCTTTGACTGTTGCAGTTTTTTCTTTAGTGTCAAATAAGTCATTCTAAAAATTAAAAAAGACACTGTTAAACAGTAGTAAGTACTGAAAACAGTGTTTTTAAATAGCATTAAGTTATGAAAAATACAACTAAAAGATGATGAACATTCTTTAAAGAGGTTTATCTAATCAAACATTAAAGCCTGACTCTCACGTGAGTTTATATCAACAATTTTATAGAAATATTCCCTTTGACTTAAATCACCCCGCTCTAAGATAGCATCTATCTTACCGTCTTTGATATAAACTAATTTTTTGGAATAGCTTGCAATCATCGAATCATGCGTTACCATTAAAATAGTTACGCCCTCTTTTTCGTTCAAGTCTTTTAAAAATGCCAATAGTTCATGGGAGTTTTTTGAATCTAAATTACCTGTCGGCTCATCGGCAACCACTAACTTAGGATTAGTTACCAAGGCACGCGCAATTGCGACACGCTGTCTTTGTCCACCTGAACATTCATCAGGATATTTGTGAAGTAAATGTGAGATTTCTAATTTTTCAGCAATCTCTAAAACCCTCTCTTTCACTTCCTTTGAAGGGTGGCGTCCATAAAGT
>CAJUOR010000026.1 GCA_910588165.1 uncultured Thomasclavelia sp. | reverse complement strand
AAATAAACTTTTTTATTACCTTCTTTTTCCCAACCGATGCCTGCGGTAGATGTCATAAAGGCAATAGATCCTCCTTCACTCATTCTATTCACTAAAATTTCTTCACAAATATATTTATTAGAAATTAAATCAATTTTTGTTGTTGTGATAAAATCACATTTAGCTCCGGAAACTCCCGCAATTCCAAAAAACGAATCAATTTGTTGAGGAATAGCTTCAAAAGCTTTATCAATTGAATCTTTTTGACTTAGATCAGTGCAAATATATTTTTCTATACCTTCAATATTTACAGTTGCCCAATCTAACGCATAAACCTTTGCGCCTAAATCAACTAACATTTCCGCAGTAGCTTTACCCATTCCGCTAGCAGCTCCGGTAACGACACAAACTTTGCCTGCATATCCAAAATAATCTTTCATTTCTTCTACCCTTCCTTTATAATAATTATTGTACTACTCGCTTATATTATATATAAATGAGATAGGACGTAAAGGCATAATTAGCCAACTGAAACAAAGGAGGGGATTTTGTTTCATGTCAAATGATTTAACTTTTCATGAATCGGTGAAAGAAGCAATAGCTTTAGCACTTATACAAATGATGGAGAATAAAAAAATAAGTGATATTACAATTTTGGAAATTGTGAAAAAAGCGGGTGTTGGTCGTTCTAGTTTTTATCGCAATTTTGATAATAAAGAAGATGTTATTAACTATTATATCAATTTATTATTTGATGATTCAAAAAAAGATGAAAATCCCTATGCATCTTCCTATCTAAAAACATTTCTTATTCAAAAATTTACGTTGATTAAAGAGAATAAAGCCTTTTTCTTAGCGTTGAAAAAGAACGATCTCTTATATCTGCTTTATCAGCAGGCTAATCGTAATACAATGAAAAATATTGATACTTATCGTCTTAATGAAGATAATAAATACCAATCTGCTTTTTTTTCAGCTGCAAGCATAGGCGTTATTATTGAATGGATTCTTAATGGTCTTGAAGAATCAGAGGAAGAGATGGCTAATAATTTTATTGATTTATTATATGGTTATATGGATAATTATAAAAAATTATCTATATAACTTTTTTATTCCTATCCTTTCAATTTCTATAAAATATATATTGAAGCATATAAAAAGGCTTGACAAGTAAAGATTAAAACTCTTTGTTTGACACAGCCTTTTATTTTAACATTAACGTTTATCTCTGCGATTAGGTACAATATCACCGGTTTCTTGATAGAAAGTCAACATTCTGTCTTTCATTTTCAAGACGTCAATAGCATAAGCTTCATCATCGATGATATTATGTAATTCCAATGGATCTTTATCTAAATCATAAAGTTCGTCTTTTTCATATAGACGTTTAATATATTTTAAATTGCCCATGCGAATCATTGTCGCTTTAGTATGTTGTGGACCTTCTTTACACTGCTCGGATAAACGAGGATAGTAAGGAGAGATTGGTCCATGTCCTTGTTCCATTGCCCATGTTTCACCATGAATACGTCCCCCTTCACAGAAGACAGCATCTTTATGGTGTTCATCACCGGCCAATGTCGGCAGTAATGATTTACCGAATTGGACATATTCTGTTTGAATACCTGTCATATCACATACAGTTTCACATAAGTCAACTAATTCAACCAAAGCTTTAGATTGGCGAGGTTTAACTTTAAATTGGGCAGCCGGTTTAACAAGCAATGGGATATTGCTGATAGGATTTTCAAAACAGTTTTGAACTTTTTCCGCAATACCATAATCACCAGTATAATCACCATGGTCAGAGAATACGAAAATACTAGAGTTATCATAGAAATCCAATTCTTTTAATTTATTTTTTAAAATACCGAATTGTTCATCAAAACGATTCACCATGGCAAGATATGTTGCTTTTAATTCTGTATAATTTTCATCTAGCCAATTACCTAAGTCTAATTGTTGGTTACGACAAATACCTTGTGTCATAGATGGTTTATCTTTTAAATCTGTCATATTAGGGCGACGAGGTTCAATTTTGGAACGATCTATTCTTGAGAAGTAAGGTTCTTCACAAGCATATGGTGGATGTGGATAAGAAATAGTCACATACAAAAAGAATGGACGATCATCACCGCTTTGTTTTTTAGCTTCTAAGTAGTTTAAAGCATTTTCAAGACAACGCCAGTCAGAGCCAAGACCGTGGGCTTGTTCTTCTGAGATTTTTCCGATAAAATGAGAATAGTAGCCCGGAACATTGACATCAATTTCGACATCTTGTTTGTGAGCATTGGCAAATGTACTGATAGGTGTGGCATTATCACGCATATTTCCTTCACGAATACCATCAAAGTAGTAATCACAATAATCGGTTTTAGCTTTGTCCCCCGGAATAATATCGTTGCGCCCAATCCATACAACTTCGTAACCATTATTTTTCATGGTACGTAAGAAATTAGGTTCATCGGGATTTTGTAAGAAATGCATGGTTCTATGTCCGGTTGTATGAGGATAAAGACCGGTTAAAAAACTACATCTTGAAGGCACACAAACAGGGTTTTGACAATAAGCATTTTCAAAAGAAACCCCATCTTCTAAAATACTATCAAGATTAGGTGTGATTGAAGCCTCACAACCTGCATGATGCAAAGAATCTTCACGCATCTGATCGGCTACAAAATAAATAATGTTAGGTTTAGTCATCTTTTTTTACCTCCAAATAATATTATAATATGCTATTTTTATTGTAATTGATAAACAAAAAGAATGCAAACGGACTTCATGGAATTATAGATATGAAATTGCCAAATAGAGTGGCAGAACTTAATATTGAATTTCAGTAGATGGTAAGAGTACAGTAAAGTTAAAGAAAAGGAGTGATTTGAGATGAAATTGTTAATTCAATCAGATGATTATGGTATTACTAAAGGTGTAAGTTACGGTATTATCGAAGGTATTAAAAATGGTGTCATTAAATGTACGGGAATGTTTACCAATATGCCAAGTACTAAAGAAGCAGCTGAAATGATTGCGGATTATCCGGAAGTTTGCTTAGGAATCGACATTAACTTAGTAACAGGTAAACCTGTTTCCGATCCAAAAGATGTTCCATCATTGATTAAAGAAAATGGTTATTTCTATGATTCAAGAGAAAGAAGAAAATTAGATACTGAATGTGAAAGTCATGACCATATCAATTATGAAGAAGCTTATATCGAAGCTAAAGCTCAAATTGAGAAGTTTATTGAATTGATGGGTAGAAAACCTGAATATTTACATGGTCATGCTTATGGTTCTCCGACAATCAATAAAATTCATGAACGTTTAAGTGAAGAATATGGGATTATTCGCACACATGCAACCCTCCAAGAAAAAGGCGTTAAGATGGCAAAGTCTTGGTATACAGTACCTTTCTCTTTAGAACAGCAAATGAATTTAAGTACCAAAAATTATTTAGTTGAAGACAAAGGTGAAGTTCTTGATAGTGAAGTTGCGGCAATTATCTCACATTGCGGTTATGTAGATGCACCATTATTTGATTTGTCTTCATTTACTGTAATTAGAGCAAAAGACTTAGAAGCGATGTTAAGCGATGAGATGAAAGAATGGATTAAGACAAACAATATTGAATTGATTACTTATCGTGATTTAGTATAAAACATATAGGGCTTGCGACGAAATGACTAGATAAAGTTGTTTCGCCGCTTTTTTATGGACAGCGTAATTATACTTAAGAAATAGTGAAATAGCTTGCATGAATTGAAAAATATAGTTAAAATAAAAGTTGTGGAAAATATAAATGAGTACCATATTTCTATGGCAAAAATATGCAACCAATTATCAATTTAATTAAGGTATAATAGGTTTATTATAAAAATAAGGAGGAAAAAAGAATGGTTAGAATTATTTTCAATGCAGATGATATTGGTTATAGCGAAGCGGTGACACTAGGTATTATTAAGGCTCATCAAGATGGTTTGATTAAAACAACAACAATGATGACAAATATGCCGGCTGCACCATTAGCAGCAAAGTTATTGAAGGAAAATCCCGGTTTATACTGTGGACAACACACAAATATCGTAGTAGGAAAACCGGTTTCCGATCCCAAATTATTGCCAAGTTTAGTTGATGAAAACGGTTATTTTAATGTAAAACCAAGATTAGCTCAAGGCTTGAAGTTAAATGTCGAGGAAATCAAAATTGAAGTGCGAGCTCAAGCTGAACGCTTTAAGGAATTGATGGGACATTATCCAACCCATATTGAAGGTCATGCGGTTCAGGATCCGGGTTTAAAAAGGGCTATTCGTGAAGTGGCTTGTGAAATGGGCGTACACTATACAGATAGTGAGGTCGCTTTTGTTGATGGGAAATTTGTGGAAACAATTGATACCCACAATAGTGGTTGGGAAGTACCTGTTAGACCGAAAGTAGCTTACTATCAAGATGGTGTATCTTTAGAATACTGGTTAGAAGATAAGGCAGGCTTATTAAAAGAAGAGCTTGTGGAAATGCATACGCACCCGGGTTATATTGACCAAGATTTATTAGATTGGTCAAGTTATAATATTACTCGTGCCAAAGAAGTAGCGATTGCTTGTGACCCACGTTTAAAACAATGGGCAAAGGAGAATCAAGTAGAGTTTATTACTTTTGAAGATATAAGAAAAAAATAGGAGTGAGAGCATGGATCGACGCTTTATTCAGCTTTTTAAAATATTAGCGACACAAAAAGATTATATTAAATCGGATATCTTGTGTTCTAAATTAAATATTCGACCACGTACATTAAGAGAAGATATTCGACAATATAAAAATGTTATTGAAAAGCAGGCGGGGTGTCGAATCGAATCAAAACCTAATGCCGGATATATTTTGCACGTCTTTGATGAAAAACTATACAATGAATTTTTAAAGACGCTTTTATATCAGGAAACCAATACGCAATTTTTAATTCCGGTAAATCAGGAAGAACGTATATTCTATATTGTACGTTACTTTTTAAGCCACGAAGATTATGTGCGGATTGATGATTTAGCAGAAGAAATCTATGTCAGCAAATCTACTTTAAATGCGGACATTCGCGAAGTTAAAGAACGCTTATCTTATTTTAATTTAAAGCTAGTTTCACGTCCTTATTATGGTTTGAAAATCAGCGGGACAGAAAAAGATATTCGTTCTTGCATGGCACAGTATTTCTATCATTTCGATAATTACGATGAGCAGTATATTGAGAACATTCGGATTCAAAGTCGTGCTATTGATAAAGAAGCTTTTGAACAAATTAAAGATATTTTATATACAACAATCTCTAAATATGCCTTTAAGTTAACTGATTTTGGTTTTCAAAATCTTTCTATTCATCTTTTAATTTCCCTTAATCGAATTAAGCAGCAAACTTATATTGAAGAATTCTTTAAGGGCAGTGAAAGTTTGATGGATCGTATTGAAATGACTATCGCTAAAGATTTGGCTAAGCAGATGGATAACTTTTTTGATATTCATATTCCGGAAAGTGAAATTCATTATATTGCGATTCACTTAATGGGCAAGCAGGCTTTACAACAAAGCGATCATCAGTTTGTATTGGAACAAGCTACGACGGAAATTGCCGATGCGATTCTTGCAGAGATTAAAACAGTATTTGCGCTTGATTTAACCATGGATTTGGATTTATATGCTATGATGACTTTACATCTTCAACCGATGTTAAACAGAGTTAAATTTGATTTACATATCGCTAATCCATTGAATGAACAAATCAAAAAAGACAGTCCGATCGCTTTTGAAATGGCGGTTGTAGCCGGCAAAGTGATTGCTAGAAGATTGCACAAGACAGTATCGGATAATGAATTAGGCTATTTGGCGCTACATTTTTCTTTGGCATTAGAAAGAATGAATCACCAAACCAAAAAGAATATCATCATTGTTTGTGCCAGTGGTGCGGGAAGCTCTCAAATTTTACTCTACAAAATCAGAAATAAGTTTCATGATTATTTAGATAAGGTATTAGTCACAGAAGCCTATAAGTTAGTCGATATTCAACAAGAGGATTACGACTTAATTTTATCGACGATTCCTTTAACTTTTGAAACAAAAATTCCTGTGATTCAGGTTCAGTATTTCTTAGATGAAAATGACGTTTCAACACTTGAAAATGTTTTGATTAAACATAACGGAGATACGCAGTCTTTTATCTCGCATTGTTTTAGAGAGGAATTCTTTTTCAATCATATTGAAGGCAAAACCAGAGATGAAGTTATTGCTAATATGTGTGAGCGTATATCTGAAAAGTATCCTTTACCTGAGGATTTTTATGCATTGGTTATGGAAAGAGAAAGTGTTTCACCAACCGAAGTCGGTAATCGAATCGCTATACCGCACCCTATTCGCTTAGTTATGGACGAAACGTTTGTAGCTGTCGGTGTTTTGGATAAACCGATTAAATGGGATAAACAACAAGTGAAGTTTGTTTTTATGCTATGTATCCAAAAAGATACGGAAGAAGCCTTATCTATCTTTAACGAAGTCTTATCAAGCTTAGTTCTCAATTCGCAACGCATCCTAGAATTAGAAAAGCAGCCGGAGTTTAAAACAATCAAAACTTATATTGATTCTTTGAGTCAAGAGAAATCAGAAACCTTCAAAGAAAGTATCTTTTTATAAAATGAAGATTTTAATTTGTTGTGCTAACGGGATGTCTAGTAGTTTATTAGTTCAGAAGATGCGAGAGGAAGTTAAACAAAGAGGATTAGAAGATATTAAAATAGGGGCATGTGCTAAGACACAGTATTTAAAATATTTAGATGAGGCAGATGTTTTGTTAATTGCACCTCAATTAAACTTTATGAGCAACGAGTTAAAGCAATTAACGCAACAACATAACTTAAAAGTAATCAATATCGAGCCATCGGTTTATGGGAAGTTAGATGCAACCGCTATTTTAGATGGCATCTTAAATGATTCTAGGCAGTCTGGTAAAATGGATAGCGAAAGTTTAGTGGTTCATTGGCTTAAGAAAAAAGTTTTACCTTTAGCTAACTTAATTTCTTTTAACCGACCTTTAATGGCTATTTCTGATGCTTTTGCTTCTATTTTGCCGATAACAATTGTAGGAGCGTTGCTGACACTATTAGAAAATGTTCCTTTTGAGCCTTATATTGATTTTATTACTCAAAGTGGATTGGTTGATATTTATAAACTAGGGATCGATATGACCACAAATATTCTTAGTGTGTACCTTTGCTTTTATATTGCTTATCACTATGTTAAATTATATGAAGAACCCGGGCATCCTTGTGCTGTTTTGGCGATGATTTGTTTCTTTATGACAACAGGTGTGGACAATAAGCATATTGATATGAATTTCCTAGGATCAAGTGGTATTTTTACAGCTATTTTAGTTTCTATCTTAGTAGGCAAGCTTTATGTTTTCATTATGAAAAGGGATTTGTATCTTAAGACACCTACGTCTATTCCAAAGCAAGTGGTTCAAGCCTTAGATGTTGTTGTGCCATATTTTGTGATTATTACTATCTTTACTATCTTGTTAGATTTTGTTAAAATGACGTCTTATGATAATTTCCATGAGATGATTTATACCTTCATTTATGATACTTTAAAAACTTATATGAGTAGTAATATATTCTCTTATATTATCATTAACTTAATATGTAATGGTTTATGGTTTTTAGGGCTGCATGGGGGGAATTTGACAGGTTCTGTGACAACGGCTATTTATACATCTTTACAGTTAGAAAATTTCTCTTTATATACATCCGGACAACAGCCGATTCATATTATTTCGGGAGCATTTGCAAAATGTTTTGTTTCGGGGGGGGTGGGCTCAATGTTCTCCTTGAGTCTTATTATGGTATTTATGGCTAAGAGCCAAAAATTTAAGACCTTGGGAAAAATTGCATTACCTACAACTTTCTTTTATATCAATGAGCCATTGCTTTTCGGAATACCGGTTGTTTTAAATCCTTTATTTCTAATACCTTTATTGTTTATTACACCTACATTAGCTACATTGACATATATCGTTATGAAAGCCGGAATAATTCCTATTCCAATAGGCGTAACATTACCTTGGACAACACCTCCGGTGATTTATGGCATATTACAAGGTAGTTGGAAAATCGCTTTATGGGAAGTTTTCAGCATTATATTAGCAGGGACAATGTGGTATCCGTTCTTTAAAATAGCAGATGCTAAAGAGTTGGAAGCAGAGAGCAAAGTTTGCCACAATTAGACGGCAGGATGTCGAATTTAATTTTCGGCATCTTTTTTATATAATGAAATCGCAATAGATGAAGCCCTTTCAATAAGTTCAAAAGGGAGAAAAATTAAAATGAAAAAGGAGGAGAGGCCAAATGAACGGATTGATGAATTTCTTAGAAGACAAATTAGTACCAGTCGCATCTAAATTAGGTTCAAACAAGTATTTAAAAGCTATCAGTGGCGGTTTCGTCGCTATTTTATCCGCAACAATTGTTGGTTCAATGTTTATTTTATTAGGCAATCTCCCAATCAAAGCTTATACTGAATGGTTAGCTTCATCAGGATTCGGTAGTATCTTGGCATTACCAGGACAAGTTACAACAGATTTAATTGCATTATATGCTTCATTCTTTATTGCTTATTCTCTAGCTAGAGAATTCCAAACAGACGGTGCAGGTGCAGGGTTAGCTTCACTTGTATCATTCATGTTAGTAACAGGTCGTGTTGAAGGATCAATCTCAACTGCTTATTTAGGCGCAAAGGGATTATTCACTGCCATGATTGTTGCTTTAATTGCAGCTAGAATTTACGTTTATGTTGTTAAACATGGTTGGGTTATTAAACTTCCGGAAAGTGTACCTCCAAATGTTTCAAACTCATTCTCAGCATTAATTCCATCATTTATCGTAATTACGATTTTCTTAGCTGTTGCAGGTGCCATGACTTATACATCATACGGTAACTTGCACGTTGCGGTTTTCACAATTATTCAGGAACAGTTAATGCGTTTCATGGGTAACAATATTTTCGCTTATATTTTCTTTAACTTAGTATGTAATATCTTATGGTTCTTCGGTTTACATGGTGGTAATATCACAGGTGCTATTACAAGCCCAATCTATACACCATTAGGCTTAGAAAACTTAGCTTTAACACAAGCCGGAAAAGATCCAATCAATATCATTTCACCACAGTTAACTAACTGTTATACTTTCGGTGGTGTTGGGTCAATGTTCAGCTTAGCGATTCTTATGACTTTCTTATCAAAATCAGAACAGTTCAAAACATTAGGAAAATTAGCTTTACCAACTACATTCTTCTTCATCAATGAACCATTGATTTTCGGTATCCCGGTTGTATTGAATCCATTATTCTTTGTTCCATTGATGTTCCTTACACCAATTATGGCAATTATGACATTTGTTGTTATGAGTGCAGGACTTATCCCAATTCCAAACGGTGCTCAAATTCCTTGGACAACTCCACCTCTAATTTCAGGTTTCTTAATTGGAGATTGGCGTTTAGTTATTTGGCAAGCCTTAATGATTCTTTTCGCAGGTGCGTTCTACTTCCCATTCTTTAAAGTGGCAGATAAACGTGCTTATGAAGAAGAACAAGGTATCAATAAAGCATAAGATAAGATTTAATTTTAAAAAAGTGAAAAGCCCATCAGGGCTTTTCTTTTATCAGAATTATGATAGAATAAATATAGGAGGCGATAATATGCGTTTAATTTTAAATGGTGATGATTTTGGTTTTAGCCGTGCTGTTAATGCCGGTATGATTGATTGTTATGAAATGGGTGTGATGAATTCATGTAGTATGATGGTCAATATGCCGGGGGCAAAACAAGCGGCTGAATTGATGAAAGAATATCCCGGTTTGAGTGTGGGTATTCATTTGAATTTGACAGTCGGAACACCTTTGACAAAAGGATTGAAAACTTTAATTAAAGCTGATGGCACTTTTAATAAAGGAAATCTTAAAGATAGCAAGCAAGTCGATATTGAAGAGATCAGAACAGAGCTTCAAGCTCAACTTGATTATTTTGTAGAATTAACAGGACAATTACCGACTCATTTGAATAGCCATCATGGTATTGAAATGATTCAAGGTGGGGAAGAAGTGGTATGTGAATTATCTCAAAAATATCATTTACCGGTTCGTCGTTTCTTCACAACACCAGAAGGTAACCACCCAAAAGTAGATTTTGAAATGCCTTTAATGAAATTTAAAATGGTTGAAAAGTCTCAGCCTGGTGATTTAATTGAATTATTTACAGCTGAAGAAATTGAAAGTGATAATATTTATGAATTTGCTTTACACCCCGGTTATGTCGATTACAGTGTCATGGAGATTTCAAGTTTGAATACAGGTAGAGCCTATGATGCTCATGTTTTCATGGCAGATGAAACAAAAGAATGGTTGAAAGCAAACCCTAATATCACACTTGTTGGGTATGAAGGTTGTAGAAAATTAGATCGATAGTTTAAATCATGAAAGACAGTATAGACAGAAGAATAGTTTATGAAAACACCTTGCCAAAATGCAAGGTGTTAAATGTAGAGATATATTGAATTAAGCGGTAAAAAGACCTACATCATTTTGATATGTACCCAAAATCCCAAACATATCATTTGTAGGTCTTTTATTATATCAGATGTTTATTTTAAACTGTTACTTAGTTATATCAGAACGTTTTTCGTCGTTTGACAGTGTTGATATTAGGGATTAATTTGGACGATTAAGTCATCTGTTTTTGGAAGTGTAACCAATAGCGTTTTGTCTTTTAAACGGACTATTTGAATTTGTTCTTGGCTATAAAAGCAAATACACTCACCAAAGGTATTGGAATCAAATAATGCAATATTTGGCTCAATGAACTTGGTTGATACTTGTTCATTTTCGTTTGGAAAATATAAATTACACTTTTTCTCATCATAGTTGAAGCTGACAATATATTGTTGATCGGAGAATGTTCCATTAAAATTTAACTTTGTACGCATTTCATCACTTATATTTTCAGTCTGCGGTTTAGCTAAACCAATTGATAACAAGACGATAAAGCCTAATCCTAATATATAGATATAAATACTTTGATTGATGGAATTTCATGTTTTTCACACTCCTTTTACTGTGAAGACAACGCTATATTAAACCATGATTATTGGTGTGTATGGAATTGGTAAAATAGAAGTTGCCTTTAATTATCAAATAAATTAAAACTATTTGAATTCCTCTATATCATGAAACATAAATCTTATTTTATCAATTGTTTTATCTGTATGGAAATGTCCGCAATACCAAGTTTTGTAAATTAACTTTTCTTCTATTATATCTAAAAATTCCTCTGTTGAATTGTCTACAAGAGATTGGTCTATTTCTTGAATAAACATTTCTGTAGGCAGATATTTGTAAGGACAAGTGTGCGTTAAGACAATGTCAACTTCTTGGACTTTGTCCACTAATTTTAATATGTTTTCTTTTGTTGTTTCATCAGGCTGTTCACTTTCATACCAAGGATAACCATGCATGCGTCTATAATATTTATCCACGCTATATGCACCGCCGATTACTAAGGCTTTTTGATGATTAAAGTCATATATCTCTCCATCTTTCGCAAATAGAAGATTAGGATATTTTTCTTCATAATAAACAAGTCCTTGATGAAATTGCTTGGTTTTATAGGTTTTAATATTTTCCGGACGTTCTTCATGATTACCATGTATGCAAAAGAAAGTAATAGGATAGTTTTTTAAACTGTCTTTTAATAGATTGTCTTTTTCGTTGGCAAAATAGTTAATTCCTGCATCACCTAAAACAATTAAAATATCATCTAAGGTTGTTTCATTAATGTGACAAAGGAAAGAAACATTTCTAAAATCAGTGTGCTTATCACCTGTAATATAAATCATAGTCCATCACCTCAAATATTATTATATATGATTTTTTATGAAAAGTAATGATAATATGGTGTATTTTATGAAGGAAGCATTGCTTTTTCAGTCTTTTGAATGTCTTGATGAATTAGTATATAATCATGTTGGGATAATAATTGCGAGGATATAATTGAAATATATTGATAATCAGTTTTCGGTGTCCAACTAAATAACGTTTTATGACTATCATTTAATGCTAATTTACCTTCATAAGTATTATCTAGTGCATAAGCTAAATAAGGTTGTGTTGTTTTAAAAGAATTAGGAATATCCAATGCAGTTTTTGTATCTAAAATAAGTGTGGCAGCGTTAGAAGCAATGGAACCGTCGCATTTAAATGGCTGCTCGGGTGTGCTTGTCATAACTGTGCCATTTTGAAAATAAATTAAACCTTGATGATGTGGGTGATTGACTCGAAGCACTTCCTTATCAGATGATAAATTTAGATTAGCTTCATAAACAGCAATCAAATTTCGACTTTGGATAGTACCTTGAATTGTGTAATTACCATTGATGAAAATAATGTCTTGACTACTTGTGATTGCCGGTGTGATATTATTAGTTATTGATAATGTACCTAAACCATTGAAAACAATAGCACTTGATGCTTTGATTACAGTATCATCTATCACAGATATGGTTGAATTACTGTTGGCTTCAAGTGAGATTTGGACCCGATTTGCTGCTTCTACTGTCAGCATCGCTTCATTTTGCAGTGAAAAATGTGCATCGTCTAAAATTAAACGCACATCTTCTTGTTCGACATCAATAATAATGCCATGGCTATATTCACCTGATAAAAAATAAGTTCCCGGCTTAATGATTTTTACCGGATAATCGCTATGGGGAATAGGAATAATGTCTTCGTATTCAGTATAGAAATCCTCTTGGGAAAATGTATAGGGATAATTTAAGGTGTGTTGAGGGGTTAAAGTATTGACTTGAGATTGACAACCGGTAAAAAGAAAACATAGGCATAATAATATATATCTTTTCATAGCATGACCTCCTTATTTTATCAGTATATCAAAGTAATTAGGCAGTATTTTGTTTAAATTAAATGAATCTTTGGGAAATTTTATTATAATGATGTCAATAAGAGTGAATTGTGAAAACAATTGAGTGTTTTGACATTTTTGATTATTTTGAAGCTTCTTTGTTGTATCTCGGTTGAATATTTAGTATAGTAAAAGTACGGAGGGATAATCATGACTTATTTAGTGACTTTTACAGAGGGAATGATTACATTTATATCACCATGTTTACTTCCCATGTTACCTATATATTTTTCTTATTTAGGCGGAGGCGCTAAAGGGAAAAAGACATTATTAAAAAACGCCCTGGGATTTGTTTTAGGATTTTCCATCATGTTTATGCTGTTAGGGGCTTTTAGTGGGCAATTAGGAAATTTTTTATTAACCTATCAGAAACCCTTGAATGTTATTTTTGGTGTTTTTGTAGCAGTATGTGGGCTTTCTTATATGGGATTATTTCAATTACCGATGTTGAAACAAGTACATCATCATTTAGATACAAGCTATTTTAATTTCTTTAAATCTGTTTTGTTTGGATTGATTTTCTCGATTAGTTGGACTCCTTGTGTCGGTACTTTTCTAGCTTCGGCTTTAATGTTAGCGGCAAGTCAATCGTCCTTATTTGAAGGTATGGCATTATTAGGTACGTATGCTTTGGGTTTAGCTATTCCTATGCTTTTAAGTGCCTTGTTTTTAGAACAGCTTCAGGAAACTTTCACATGGATTAAACGATACTACGATATTATCAATAAAATTTGCGGTGGCTTGTTAGTTGTTGTAGGCATTTTAATGGCTTGCGGTGTTTTAAGTCAATGGCTATATAATTAGGGGGAGAATATAAAATGAAGAAAACGAAATTATATATAATAATGGTAGGCTTTATCATACTGATGGCAGGTGCCGGGTGGTTCTATAGCACACAATCGCAAAAGACGAAGACCCCTAACACATCTCAAGAAGATAGAGAACCGGTTTTAGCCGTTGATTTTAATGTGCAAAATGCAGAAGGAAAAAATACTTATCTGTCGGATTTTTATGATGGAAAACCGATTGTGTTAAACTTTTGGGCAAGCCCATGCCGTCCATGTCAATTAGAGATGCCTGATTTTATGGATTTATATCAGGAGTATCAGGAAGACGTTCACTTTGTCATGATTGATTGCATTGGCTCTTTAGGGGAAACCAAAGAAAAGGGAATGGCGTTTTTAAAAGAAAATAACTATACTTTCCCGGTTTATTTCGATGTCAATCAAAATGCGGTTACTAATTACGGTGTCATGTCTTTTCCAACGACTTATATCTTTAATGGAAAACAAGAACTTTATGCCGGCGGAACAGGAATGATTGATCCTGATAAAGTACGTACTTTCTTAGATCGGTTATTAGACGAATAATATTTCTTGGGAAATAAAAGAAGTCCTTAGCTTTGAAGTAAAATCAATTCGCTAAGGACTTTGTGCTTTTATTTAACCTTTACATTACCGCTGTGAATGCTTTCGGTCTGTCTTTCTAAAGGTAACCACGTTAATAATTTTTCAATATAAGTATCCCAGAAATCCCATGTATGAGCACCGGGACCTTCAACATAAGTCACATCGACTTTTTGGGCTTCAAGGAAGTTATGATAATCACGATTTTGCTCAATTAGGAAATCTTCTGTACCACAAGCCATATAGATTTTTGGAATATCCAGATTGTTTTTCTTTAATTCGAGAACTAATGCTTTGTAATCTTTTTCACTGCCGACTAATTTGTCTAAATCACCAAAGACACTTTCGTAGTAGCTACGACGTTGTGTTGGCAAAAGACTAGTGTTATCAGAAGTTAAAACGCTATCGATAATCAAACCGGAAGATAAAGCTCCGATACATGAGAACGTTTCATGAAAACGTAGACCATTGGTTAAAGCTCCATATCCACCCATGGATAAACCTGCAATGAAGGTATCCTCACGTTTGCATGATAATGGAAATAATTCTCTTGTTTTTTCAACTAATTCTTTGCCGATAAAAGTGCTGTACATTTCACCGGTTGCAGGGTTGTCAACATAGAATTTGTTTTCACCGGAAGGCATAATAACCGCAAGATTTTGGTCTTGTGCCCAACGCTGAATTCTTGTGCCGGTAACCCAATCCGTATAATTTCCGAAAATACCGTGTAATAAATATAATGTCTTGAAAGGTTTCTTTTCTCTTTTTGGCATACCGGGTAATGTCATTTTGTCAACCGGAATAATCGCATTGACAGTAACTGTACGCATTAAAGATTCAGAAAATAAATCAACTCTGATTAAAGCCATAAAAATTCCTCCTTTATAGTTTTATTATAAAACAATTGATATGAATAATAAAGAATTTAATTGAAAAGTTAGGACGAGTTAAAGGAATTGACGATGTCTTATAAGCATTGCATCAGTTTACTATCTGCCTAGTGTTATAGAGCACGTTTAGTAAGATGATGAATAAAAAAGCAAAATTAAAAAACCAGATTCTACCTCTAAGATAGATTTGGTTTTATACTTTATTCAGCTACAATAACTGAACCTTGATATTTTTCTTGGATAAATGATTGAATTTCTTCTGATTTCAAAACTTCTACTAAAGCTTTAATCTTTTCATCATTTTCATGTCCTTCTTGACAAGCGACGATATTCACATAAGGATTGTTTTCAGTTGATTCTAATAACACAGCATCTTGAACAGGATTTAAACCACCTTGAATAGCATAGTTACCGTTGATAGCAACTAAATCACCTTCGTTGTTTTCATAAGCGGTTGTAAGAATTTCAGGTTTAACTTCCACAAATTTTAAATTCTTAGGGTTTTCTTTAATATCCGAAATTGTAGCTTGGCTCTTTTCAACTGATTCATCAATTTTAACTAAGCCGGCAGTTTCTAAGATCGCTAAGATACGTCCGTTATCTGAAACAGAATCTGAGATGACAATCGTTGCGCCTTCTTTTAAATCTTTAATATCTTCAACGGTTTTTGAATAGAAGCCAAATGGTTCAAGGTGAATAGCTCCCGCATTAGTGATTTTATATTCGTTATCGCTTTTTTCATTTTCAAAGAAGACAACGTGTTGGAAGTAGTTAGCATCTTGTTCCCCTTCAGAAACAGCTCTGTTTTGAATATAGTAGTCATCTGATTCGGTAATTTCTAATTTAAATCCTTTTTCTTCTAATAAAGGTTTAGCTTCATTTAAGATTTCCGCATGAGGATTTGAAGTACAAATCACCTTTAATGTGTTGTCATCATTTCCATTGTTAGAGGAACAAGCAGTTAAACCAACGGCAAGTAAACTTGCTAAAAAGACTTTTGATAATTTTTTCATATTTATTTTCTCCTTTTCTATCTTTTATCGATTTTTTTAGTTATATAATCACCAATGCCTTGAATGACAAAGACAATTACCACAATAATAATAGTTGCAAGATACATAACTTCATTGTTTCTTCTTGCCAAACCATATGTGTAAGCAATGTAACCTAGTCCTCCTGAACCAATAGCGCCTGCCATAGCAGTATAGCCGATTAAGGAAATTCCCATGACTGTAATGCCGGAAACTAAAGCGGGTTTTGATTCAGGTAGGAGAACCTTGAAGATAATTTCTTTATTGCTTGCACCCATTGCTTTACATGCTTCGATTGTGCCTTTATCTATCTCTGTTAAGGCAATCATGCACATTCGAGCGTAGAATGGGGCAGAGCTTAAAACCAAGGACGGTAAAGCAGCCTTAACCCCTAACATACTACCTACTAAAGCTTTTGTAAATGGTAGGATTAAAATCATTAAGATGATGAACGGAATAGCACGAAGAACGTTAATCGTAAGATTGAGAATGAAATAGATGACTTTGTTCTCATATAAACCGTCCTTTTGTGTTACGTATAAGATAATACCAAAAACTAGACCTAAGATTGATGAAATGAGTAGAGAAACAAACGTCATAAATAATGTTTGTTGAACGGCTTCGATCATTTGAGACCAGTTGACTTGACTAAACATTTCTTAACACCTCCACTTTCACACCTTGCTTTTCAAAGGCTTCTATTAAAGATGGGTAATCGCTTGTCTTCCCCCCGGTAACATTAGCTATAAGAAAGCCGAATGAACCGATAGATGAGTGGGACAGGTTAGCGTGGATAATACTGATTTGTAAAGGGCTTGTTTTCATAATACCCGAGATAATCGGTTCCTTTGAAATATTCGTGCTGAATGTTAATCTTAATAACATACCATTCGGACATAATTTAGTAATATCAGCCATCATAATTTTATCATCAGTTGTTTCGGAAAGATTGTGGACAAAGCGTTTAGTAACAGGGTGAGTAGGTTGTTCAAAGATAGCTTGGACAGTACCGACTTCCACAACTTCACCATCGCTCATAACCGCAATTCGATGACAAATTTTTTGAACGACTTCCATTTGATGTGTAATTAAAACAATCGTAATACCTAACTGTTGGTTGATTTGAACTAATAAATCCAAAATAGATTCAGTTGTTGCCGGATCAAGTGCACTTGTTGCTTCATCGCATAAAAGAATAGTAGGATCATTAGCTAAAGCTCTGGCAATACCGACACGTTGCTTTTGTCCGCCTGACAATTCGCTTGGATAAGCTTTTTCACGTCCATCTAATCCAACTAAGTGAATAAGTTTTTTGATTTTCTCTTGACGCTGTTCTTTAGGAATACCGGCAATTTCCAACGGTAATTCGATATTTCTTTCCACGGTTCTAGACCATAAAAGATTAAAATGTTGGAAAATCATACCGATTTTCATTCTTTTTTTCCTTAATGCATGATCTTTTAAGGCACTGATATTTTCACTGTCAATTAAAACTTGCCCACTTGTCGGCTTTTCCAAGGCGTTAATCATACGCACAAGTGTGCTTTTACCGGCACCGCTAAAACCGATAATCCCAAAAATTTCACCGTCGTTAATAGTTAAGTTACAATTTTTAACCGCATGAATATTATTATTTTTTGAATTAAAGGTTTTGGTTAGATTTTGTATTTCAATCATTGAGCCACCTCCTGTATAAATAAAAAACTCGCCCTTATAAATAAGGACGAGTATATCTCGTGTTACCACCTTAATTCGCTAGTTTCTCACAAAACTAACCTCATCAAGTACGCCTTATTCAAGGTACATACTCTATCGCTGTAACGTGCGCTTACGTTGTCATTTAAAGGCAAGCCATTCGATGACACAACTCCAGAACCATTTTCACGAAGTAATTATCTTTATCCCTTTTCACCCTCCGGGACTCTCTTTGAAAGTTTTCCTTGTTACTTTTTCCTTCATAGTTTTTATTTTACAAACTTTAGTGTACACGCTTTAAATCTAAATGTCAAACAGATTTTAAAATAATTTGTGAATTTTATTGTAATTGATAACTAGTGCGTGTACTTATCCTAAAAATATGATATTAAATAATTATTCTACAATCTGACTTTTCATTTCTGATTTGAAAGTGATTTATATTTGAAGAAGAATATATAAATGATCTTTCACTAATGACAGTAAGACTATATTTTCTTATTCATAGACAATATAGTTATAAATCCAAGCCTTTTGATGTTTTCAAGGTGCATTCTTGTCTAGTTTATATTATAATAAGAAAAAGAATAGGAGATAATATATGAAGAAATTATGGTTATTTTTATGTGCAATAAGCTTATGTGGCTGTCAATCTTCAAATATCCATGTATGTAAGATGACAGAGGGTAATTATAAATGGGAAGTTGAGTATCACACAAATGATGCCAATGAGGTTGTTTCAATGAAACAAACAGTAGAAATTCAGGCAGACGATACTAAGGAATTAGAGGAAAGTTTAGCGGTTTTAGATGAGATTTTTGAAGAATATACGGAAAGTTACAAAGAGGCTTGTCATTTAGAAAAAACACAGCAAGAACTAGTTGCTAAAAGAGTTTTGAGTGTAGATGCTAGCAAGCTTACTTTTAAACAAAGAGAGATGATGAGTTTGGAAAAAGATGCAGAGTATATTATCATGCAGTTAGAACATGCAGGATATACGTGCAAGTAGGAGGTAAAGCAAGTGAATGATGATATTATAGTTGCGATTGCGACATCAAGACAAGAAGCGGCGATTTCAATAATTCGTTTAAGTGGAAAAGGCTGTATCGAATTTGTGAGTGAAATGTTTACAGGGAATATTATTCATAAATCAAGTCATACGATTACTTATGGTTATATTGTCGATGAAGATAAGAAAATAGATGAAGTATTAGTTAATATTTATCGAGCACCACGTACATTTACCGCAGAAGATATGGTGGAAATCAACTGCCATGGCGGTGTTTATATTACAAATCGGATTTTGTCTTTATGCTTAAAGCGTGGTGCAAGAATGGCGGGGCATGGTGAATTTACCAAACGAGCCTTTCTTAATGGAAGAATTGACTTAGCTCAAGCTGAATCAGTTGCTGATATGATTAGTGCTCAAACGGATTTAGCAAGTAACTTAGCTTTAAAAGGCATTTCCGGACGGGTTTCTAAAATGATTGTGGAATTGAAGGAAGCTCTGATTCAGATTATTACACAGATAGAAGTTAATATTGATTATCCCGAATATGATGATGTAGAAGAGTTGACCGCAAGTAAATTATTACCATTGACAGAGCATTTTGAAGAACACGTTGAAAAGATTTTGAAAAATGCGCACAATGGGCAGTTAATAAAAAACGGTATTAAAACAGCTATTGTGGGAAGACCGAATGTCGGTAAATCGAGTTTATTAAATGCTTTATTGGAAGAAGAAAAAGCTATCGTTACAGATATTGCGGGAACAACTCGTGATATTATTGAAGGGCAAATCAATTTAGATGGTATTATGCTTCAGCTGATTGATACAGCCGGTATCCACGAAACAGATGATGTGGTAGAAAAGATTGGGGTAGAGCGTTCTTTAAAAGCTGCCAAGGAAGCACAATTAGTTCTTTTGGTTTTAGATGGTTCGGAACCTTTACGCCAAGAGGATCGAGAGCTTTTGAATTTAACAAAAGATATGCGACGCATCATTCTAATTAACAAGAGTGATTTAGGCTGTCAATTAGATATAGAAGGATTAAAAATCAGTGCAAAAGATGGGCATATCGAAGCTTTGCAGCAACAAATTATTCAAATGTTTGAGATTGGGGATTTAAGAAGTCACGATCAAGTTTACTTATCTAATTTAAGGCATATTCAGTTGATGGAGCAGTGTTTAACAAGTGTGAAAAAAGCAAAAATAGCCATGAAAGATAGTGTGCCGGTTGATTTAATTGTTGTGGATTTATATGATGCTTGGTATTGTTTAAAAGAAATTTTAGGGCAAGAGGCTAAAGCCGATTTATTAGATGAATTATTCAGCCGCTTCTGTATCGGTAAATAAGAAAAGCTAAGGAGATGAAAGGTTAACATAATGAATGAGAGAATGATTCAAAACTTTAAACGCTTTAAGGCTTATACTAAGAAGTTGGCGATTATTTGTTTAGGCGGAAGCGGATTAGCGTTTCTTTTGTTTCCTAGTCACCTATGGATTGGTGGCATATTGTTTGTGGCATCAATTAGTGCCCTTGGGCATTATGCATATTTAAAAATCAGTATTCATATTTATGAACAAAATCAGAATAAATAAAATATAAAACAGTTTCTTTGTCCGTCTATATGGATTTAGAAACTGTTTTTTATTGGCTTATTTAATTGTCAATTATTATAAGGTGGGTTAGAGATTATAAATCACAAATACCTATATTTTCACCATACATAGCATACCAATCGGCATTAAAATCATCAACTGCCTTTTCAATGTTTGGATTGGCAAAGACAGCTTTTAAGACATCTACCGGTGCGGTAATGGCATGAGATCCATAGTTCAATGAATCTTTAACTTGTTGAACACCTTTAAAACTTGCTGCAATAATTTTTGTCTGGTAACCATCTAGGGTAATGCGGTGGGCTAATTCTTCAATTAGCGCCATTGGATTGCCGCCTAAATTGCCAATTCGATTGACATAAGGGGCAATGTAATCAGCCTTAGCAGCTAATGCCATATAGGCTTGCATTAAATCATAGACGGCTGTAGCTGTAACATTGATACCCTCATTTTTCAAAATCTTGATGGCTTTAATACCCTCATAAGAAACCGGGATTTTGATATAGACATCGTTATCAATCTCTTTTAAAATGCGATGAGCTTCTTCAACCATTTGGTCGCAGTTTTTAGAAATAACCTGAATATGCAAGCTTCTTTCTTTTCCGATAATTTCACGAATCTGCCGCATATGGTTAAAGAAATCTTGTGGGTTGGTCTTTTTAACAATTGATGGGTTACTTGTTACCCCAATAATCGGCATATATTCGATAGCTTCTCTGATTTCATCTAAATTTATTGTGTCAATAATCAATTCCATGGTATTTATCTCCTTTTTATATTGTTTGTTCTGTTCTACCAATAATATCATCTTGTGTTGCTTTTGACAATATGTTAAAGAATGCGGAGTATCCTGCCACACGCACAATTAAATCCTTATGCTTTTCAGGGTGGATTTGGGCATCAATCAATGTTTCTTTAGAAACGACATTGTATTGGACATGATAGCCTTTTAAACGATTAAAGAATGTTCTAATCATCATTTTTAATTTCTGCTTATTTTCTTCACTTGCTAACATTTGAGGTGTTACTTTCTGATTTAGTAAAACACCGCCTGTGATTTCATAG
>CAJUOR010000025.1 GCA_910588165.1 uncultured Thomasclavelia sp. | reverse complement strand
CTCAATCTTCTCGATGAGACCGGCTTCCTGAAGGTCCTTGGCGATTTGCTCGCGAATTTGACAAAACAATTAAAATAATTTCACCATCGTTAAGAAAATATGACGAAGTTCTAGAAAAATATGAAATTGATTATATAGGAACGCGATTACATGGTGGTATAAGAGCGTTACAGAAGCAAAGAAGAACGGTTATTATAGGAGTTGACAACCGAGCAGAAGAAAAAAAGAAAGATTTTAATCTACCGGTTATTTCCAGAAATAATATAGAAAAATTAGATAATATAATTAATTCCAATATTGTTACTGATATTAATATTAATTTAGAAAATATTGAAAAATTTAAAAATCAATTCAAATAAAAACAGTTATTTGAATAGCCGGAAACCTAATGGATAGGAATCCGGCTTTTTTCATACTTCGCTTCATTTGTAAAATTTAATATTCGCTGATTTTTTGTTGACGTTAAGCTTGGATATTTAAGTTCCCACAACAGTTAAAGTCAAAATCAATATAATGGGCAACAAATCTCACATTTAGTTCACGACTTTTACATAAAGATGTGCTACTGTTCTCGCTTTCCGGTAAAACAAATTTAATACATTTAACTAAGATATTTCTACAACTTGGCATGGTGTGTGCCGGGATTGTGAAGTATTTAGTTCCCCTTTTGTGTTCGATACCCTGTTCATCATATTCTGTTAAAATAACAGCTAAAGCGACACGTTTATGAGGGCAGACATTAGTTAAAGTGACATCTACAGAAACGATTCTGCCTAATGATTGTAAAGCTAATGATCCGCCATCAAATTCAATTGTATCATGACAGCCCTCAATTACAAAATTGATTGGTGTTGGACATGGTTCCTCATACCCCGGTTTATCAGGACAATCAACAAAGATGGTTGGATCGGGGAAGATAACTTGATGGTTTTCTTTATCAGTGTAAGAAATACCTTCATTGACAAAGACAGAACCTTGGCAATTCCCGGTATGCTTAACATTAAAGGTGAGTGAAGCATCTTCGCTTTCTGTTGCCCCTAATGTTTCGATTTCCCATTTGATGTGATTGCTATCAAGTAGTGAAGCTGTTCCTTTATTAGGATTGACAATGGAAGTAATGGTAAAACATGACGCAATTTCATCAATAATTTCGATCTCGGTTGCCCCAGGAGAAGTAATATTTTTAGCGATTTCCTCAAAAATCTTATCTAACTCATCGGCGTTTGGTGTAATAGCTACATAAGTGGAAGACGGATCGGAAGCCCAATCTTCTAAAGCTTGAACATCTATCCCACCACTGCCATTAAGTCCTATACAGTAAATTTGAATTCCTTGTGCTTTAATCGCATCTGCAATCTGTTTAGCAGGATTACCTTGCGTTGTAAAGCCATCTGTAAACATAATCATAATCTTTTCATTAGCGTCAGAATTAGCGAATAACTGCTCAGCTTTAGTGAAGGCATCGGCATGATTAGTCGCTCCACCGGCAGTTAAACTATTTACCGCATTTTTAAGCATTGCCACAGAAGTAATAAGTTGTGTATCTTGGTTTGCTGTAGTTGCAAAGCTGACAATACCTATATGGCTACCGTAACCAATCTCTCCTGATTGTGTGCCACCGGTAGTTGCGGCAATAATATCAATAAAATGATTAGTCGCTACTTTTAGCTCAGTTAATGGTTCACCCGTCATACTTCCTGAGCGGTCTAAAATCAAGACAATATCTGTAGGATTGGAAATAATATCAGGTTCAGCTGTCAGAGAAAGTGTTACCTGAAAGGAGTCTTGACAGTTGATGGTAGACGTGCTTAATTCTTTATTTGTTTTCGTAATACTCATAAAATCCTCCTTTCTTGCTCATATATCGTTGCGCGCTTAATCTAATTTATGCGTTTTAAGATGATGCGACTAGACTAACATCAACAAAAGTTTTTGATATATTTAAAATAGAGAGAAAGCAATGAAGAAGACGCTTTTTTAGATAGGAAATGGGCAATGAAAAGGGTAAATGAAAGATATTTAAAGTTTGTATGCATTTAATGTTAATTGCTAATATTTTAATATATAGAGTTAAAGATTTTATGTAAAACATTAAAAATATATTGACGAACATAAAAAGGTGTGTTATATTTTAATTGTCAAAAAGATAAAGCGACTGAAATGATGAAAAATATTAGAAAGATTAAGGAGAATAAGATGATGAAAGATGTTGTGAAGATTGCGAAGGTAGTTACTAAAATATTAGAAGTATTTCACTGGGTAGCTGTTATATTGATGATTGCAGCGACAGTATGTTCACTTACAGCAACAGATTGGGTGAAGTATTTTGTGGGATTTGATGCGAAAGAATGTTGTGGGGTAGAATTGAGTGTTTACGGATTTGAGATTATCGCGCCTTTGAAAAATGGCAGTGTTGATATGACGGTGTTATTTCTATTTGGTATTGGGGCTGTTATGATTCTTTCGTTTATGGCCATGGTATTTAGAAATATCAATTTGATTATCAAAAAATCTGAAGATAGCACACCATTCCAAGCGGATAATATTCGTATGTTGAAAGAGATCGGTATTTATGCTATTGCCATTCCTGTAATCAGTTTAATTATGAGTGTGGTGTGTCGAGTTATCCTTGGTGTTGATGCCGTAGAAACAAGTGTTAATGTTTACGGCTTCTCTATGGGAATTATCATACTTTGCTTAACACAGTTCTTTGTTTACGGTGCAAGACTTGAAAAAGACGTTGAGGGGCTTTTGTAAAGGTGGCTGTTTATGGGGAAAATAATTTTAAGATTAGATCGTATGATGGTCGAACGAAAAATATCATTAAATGAACTTGCGGATAAAGTAGGTATTTCAAATGTAAATTTATCTAAAATTAAAAATAACAAGGTTACGGCAATCCGTTTTTCGACACTTGCGGCGATTTGTAAGGTGCTGGATTGTGAAGCCGGAGATATTCTTGAATATCAAAAGGATGATTAAGTCATCTTAAAACGATTTGATGATGTAGTAAGTTCAATAATTAAAAGTGAATAGACAATTATCTTGGCTCATTCAAACAATAGATTTTGTGTGAGCCTTTTTCGTATTTTTAAAAGTATGCGTGTTAAAAAAGACAAAAGAATGAATGCTTTTGCCTTTTTGTCTTTATTTGCGTTTAGTTATCTTGCCATAGTTTTTTAGGATACTCACCTTTTTCAATCATATCCTTAAAATCTTTTCTAGCTGCTTCTAAATCCTCTTTGTATGTAATACCTATCCACTTATTTGATGTCGGTAAAACCTCCACAGTCGCTTTATTTAAGCCTAGTAATGTATCCACATAAATAGGAATTAAAAATTCTTTCTTTAATAAATCGCCATCTTCTTGACTTAGAAAAGTCTTAAAACCTTCTTGAAGTGCTTGAAGAAATTCCGGATAGGCTGCCCACATATTCATTGAAACAAGACTGTCTAAACTAATCCATTCTTGAACTTGTGGATTATCACAGATAACTTGATGATCCTTATAAGTGATACCGGTTGTTTCAATCACTTTGGTTAATTGATTGCCTTCATGGACGCAAATACCTCTTGTTACTGTCCCGTTAGCACTCAAGGTATTCATTAATAAAAATCCTGCCATAGCCATGGTTTGTTTTTCTTTGGCGTTATGGTGTGTGATAAGAAAATCGTGTAGTTTGATAAAAGCTTCTTTGCCATAATAGTCGTCAGCATTGATAATGACAAAAGGCTCTTTGACGACATCTAGGCAACATAATACAGCTTGCCCGGTTCCCCATGGTTTTTTTCGTCCCTTTGGAACAGTGTAGCCACAAGGTAAGTCATCTAATTCTTGATAAACATATGCTACTTCAATGTGTTGACTAATGCGATTGCCAATAACTTCTTTGAATTCTGCTTCAATATCATGGCGAATAATAAAGATGACTTTATTAAAACCGGCTTCTTTCGCATCATAAATGGAGTAATCCATTATAATTTCACCGGCATCATTCATCTTAGCTAATTGTTTAATCCCTGTCCCAAAACGACTACCAATCCCCGCAGCCATAATAACGAGTGATGTTTTCATTGCTTCTTCCCCCCTAAATGATGTTGTTTAGTTTAATTCTATACTATTTCAATAAATTCGCAAGGAATAGTTCTTCTTTTTTGACAGCTTTTAGCGATAATTGTTGTATTGTTTGGCTTTATTTCGAAAAACAGTTTTTTTGAGAGATTAAAAAGCCTGAAAGAGTCCATTTTTTCAGGCTTAGTCAATTATAAAATTTTTAAATATACTTTATTCAATTATCCAAATCTATGCTAATTATGCAATAACAGGATTTTCTTGGTATTGTTTAGACAGTTTTTTAATTTGGAAATGATAATAAGGCAATAATAGGATATCAGCACCTAACCACGCAATCGGACTAGCTAAACAGATACCGGTAAAGCCGATGATTTGTGATAAAACAAGAGCGACAATAACACGCATCACTAATTCGATACCACCGGAAATCATAGGAATAACGCCATTGCCTAAACCTTGAATAGTGCTACGATATAAGAATAGAATTGCCAATAGCCAACAGAAGATAGCAACGATACGTAAGTATTCAACCGATGCATCTATGACCACCTGTGAGGCGCTTGATACAAATAGCGAAGTGAATGCCCCACCAAACATATAGAGAATGATGCCACCTACAATACTGTAGCCTAGCGTAATCATTAAGGATTGTTTAACCCCTTGTTTAACACGTTCGATTTGCCCGGCACCAAGATTTTGTCCGGCAAATGTTGCAATAGCCATACCTAAAGTCATTGTCGGCATGGTGAAGAATTGTTCTACTTTTGTTCCTGCTGTATAGGCAGCCACAATATCAGAGCCTAATTGGTTGATTGTACCTTGTAATACCATAACGCCAAAAGCTGTGATTGAGCTTGATAAAGCCCCCGGAATAGCAATTTTTAATAGTTGTCCGCATAATTTTGAATCAATTTTAAAGTCTTCCTTGTGTAGATGCAAAATCGGATAGCGTTTTTTGGTGTAGAAGTAGCATAAAATAAATGAGAAGCCTTGGGAAATAATGGTTGCATAAGCAGTTCCCTCAACCCCCATATCAAAGCTAGTGATAAAGACAATATCTAAAATAACATTTAGAATAGAAGCTACCACTAGGAAAATTAAAGGCGTTTTGCTATCCCCTAAAGCACGTAAAATAGAAGCGATGAGGTTGTAGGCTAAAGTTGCGGCAGTTCCTGCAAAAATGACAACCAGATAGCGATAGGAAGCATCGATAATATCCTTAGGTGTCATCATGACTTCTAAAATCCATTTTGTTGCCATAATGCTTAGAATGGTTACAATAATACCGAAGATGACAGATAAAACAATCGAGTTACCGACAGCTTTGCGAAGTCCGATTTCATCTTTTGAACCAAAGCGGTGTGAAACAATAACGGAAAAGCCATTAGCTAAACCTAGAATAAAGCCTAAAACGAAAAAAGTAATGCCACCTGTTGCACCCACAGCGGCTAGTGCTTGGACACCGATAAATTGTCCTACAACAACCGTATCAACCATCGCATAGAATTGTTGAAAAATATTACCAATCAACATTGGGACGGCAAATAAAAGAATTAACTTCAAAGGTTTGCCATGCGTCATTTCTTTAGACATATTTTCCCTCCTTTTGAAAAATAAATATATGATTAAGCTTGTAAAAGTATAATGAAAATGTTTTAATTTGTCAATGTATCATTTTCAAAACAGTTTAGATATAGATGTCATTGTTTAACGATGACGTTTCTTCCAATCTTTGATTTGATTTAAACGAGTAAGAACTTTAGCTTCAGCTCCTTGTTGGGTCGGTTCATAATAAACTCTATCTAAAAGCTCTTCCGGTAAACAAGTCATCGTTGTTATTTTATCTTCATAGTCATGGGCATATTGATACCCTTTGCCATAATCTAAATCTTTCATCAATTTAGTCGGAGCATTACGAAGGTGTAAAGGAACAGGTAAGGATAGTGTTTCTAAGGCATCTTTTTTGGCTTTGTTATAAGCTTTATCAAGGGCATTAGATTTAACCGATAAAGATAAATAAGTAACGACATGGGTTAAATGGACATCACACTCAGGATAGCCTAAAAAATGACATGCTTGATAACCCGCAATGGCGATTTCTAATGCTCGGCTATCTGCCATGCCGATATCTTCACTGGCAAAACGAATAAGCCTTCTAGCGATATATAAGGGGTCTTCCCCCGCCTCTAACATACGACTCATCCAATAAATCGAGGCATCAACATCGCTGTTACGCATGGATTTATGAAGGGCTGAAATAATATTGTAATGCTCTTCACCTTTTTTATCATAGAGGAAAGAGGAACGGTTGGTACATTGTTCAATCATTTGCGAAGAAACAATGTATGCCCCATCTTCATTAGCGACAGTGTTTAAAATAATCATTTCTAAAGTATTGAGAGCCATTCTGGCATCACCGTTGGCAAATGAGGCGATATGATATAAATTCTCATCACTTATTTGAATGTTTTGTTGCCCATAGCCTTTATCGGCGGTTAAGGCATATTTTAATAGAGCTAGAATATCTTCGGTTTCTAAGCTATTTAAGACAAAAACTTTACATCTTGAAAGTAGGGCGGAGTTGATTTCGAATGATGGATTTTCGGTTGTTGCCCCAATTAAAATAATGCTGCCACGTTCGACAAAAGGTAAAAAGGCATCTTGTTGGGCTTTATTAAAACGATGAATTTCATCGACAAAGACAATTGTTTTGATGCCCATTTGTCTTTTTTCTTCAGCTCTTTTCATGACTGTTTTAATGTCTTTAATACTACTTGTGACTGCACTGAAATCAACAAAATCAGCTTTGGTAGAATGAGCGATGACGCGAGCTAAGGTTGTTTTTCCAACGCCCGGTGGCCCCCAGAAAATCATGGAAGGAATGTGATCGTGTTCAATTAACTGCCATAAGATTTTACCTTGAGCAACTAAATGTTTTTGACCCACATAAGTATCGAGCGTTAAAGGACGTAAACGACTTGCTAAGGGTTCTGATAAATCAGTTTCAAATAAACTAGTCTGCATCATGTTCACCCCCAAACCATTTTTCTTTTGTTAAGGACCAAAGCGTATCATCGAAAATGATATTTTGATAACCGCGAATAGCTGCTTTCAGATGTCCTTCTTTTTCAAAGTTTAATTTACGTAATAGGTTGATGGAAGGTTCGTTGACACTAAAACAGCGCGCTGTAATGGACTGGATATTTTGACTAAATAAATGGGCGATTACCAAGCTTAAAGCTTCGGACATATAACCGCATCTGGCGTATGGCTTACCTATCCAATAAGATAGCTCAACAGAATGAACGCCAAATCGTAAGCTATCTTCTTCTATGTTGATTTCTCCGATGAAAGTACCATCATCTAAATAGATACCTAGGGCATTGTCATTATTTTCTAGGGCTTCAAGATATGTGCCGGCAGTCTTTTTATCTTTAGCCATCATGGCATTATAGCGTAAAACAAATTCACTATTTTGAAGTCCGGCATAAGCCAGAGCATCTTCTTTGCGCAAGTTTTTTATTTTTAATCTTTGTGATTTTAGGTTAATCATTTTCTCACTCCTTTACCAACTGATTATCATTATACAGAAAAAGTGCCAATCAGGCACTAATAACTGAAATTTCCGTCTAACGTATCATCATCATCAATCCATGAAGCAACCTCGACGATACGATATGTATCACGGTCATCACGAATAATAACTTTTTCAATACCGGCGTTAATAATAGTTCTTTTGCACATTGAACAACTATTGGCATTTTTTACATAACTACCGTCACTACCCTCAATACCAACTAAATAAAGGGTACTTCCTAACATTTCTTCTCTGGAAGCATTGACGATGGCATTGACTTCGGCATGAACACTACGACAAATTTCATAACGTTCACCACGAGGCACATTTAGTTCTTGACGTGTGCATTTACCTAAATCACTACAGTTTTTTCTTCCTCTAGGGGCACCGACATAGCCGGTAGAAATCACTTGATCATTATTGACAATGACAGCACCGTAATGCCTTCTTAAACAAGTTGAACGATGAGAAACAACTTCTGCTAAGTCAAGGTAATAATTGATTTTATCTCTTCTTTCCATGTCTTAATTCTCCTTTATACTAGTGCTATTATACCATATCTAAATTAAAAAATCATCATATAAAAAGACATCGTTACCCATAAGTTTCGATGTCTTTTATCTTTTAATCGACCTGTTTCTATTCAAATAATTCTAAAAGAAAGAATTTAGTTTCCAATGGTTTTTTCTCAGAGCCTTGGCAATAATCAGTTTTTAATTCCCCCGCAAGAAGCACTCCTTTGCCATCACCTAAAACGATTTTAATTGTATCGTCATCATACTCAATCGTATCACTAATCGGAAGATTAGTTTGAATGGCTTTGCGATATTGCGTTTCATCTAAGCCTTCAACCAAAGTCTGAAATTCCTGAATAAGCTGGTTTTTCACTTTGTAAGCTTCTTGTTCATTTTGCGAATCGGCATAGATTTTAAAATACTGCTTTTGTTCCTTGGCAACAGTATGCACATTGAAAACAGTTAAAGCTACTAAAAGGATAGTTAATAATTTTTTAGACATTTTCATCACCTAGCTATAGGATAGTCAAAATATTATATTTTATACATATTTTACCAAGTATTTTTTATATAGACTTGGGGATACAACATAGAGAAGCCAAGTTTATGAATAAGATGTTTAGAGCTTTCGTTTTCATTAAGAATATAAGCCATAAAGACTTGAATATGATAGATATTATGCAAATAGTCGATGAAAGCCTGCATAGCTTCGTAAGCATAGCCTTTGTGCCATTCATTTGGATTTAAGGTATATCCGACCCAGCATACACCATTGTGTTCTAGTTCCCAAAATATATCACCAATGAGTTTTTGATTTAGGTAGATTCCCCATTGATAGATACCGGGTTGTCCGTGAAAATCTTGATCTTTCATGCGCATAATTAAATCAAAAGCTTCAGCGTAACTATAGTTTTTCCAAGACTGATATTTTTCTACCAGTGGACAACTGCGGTAGCTGTAAAGCTCCCAAACATTCTCTATTTTTAAATTGCCTAAATATAATCTTTTTGTCGTTATTGTCACATATCTCACCAATACTATAAATGCAATGTTTTTAATGTTGTGACATAAATCATAAAAAATTTGTTTTAACTTAATTTACATAGATGAACCATTTACACAGTACATTAAACAAAACTTTTAAAAAGATTAGAATAAATAGAGAGGGTGGATAGATATGGATATAGACTATGGTGCAATTGGGTTAAGAATTAGAGCGGCACGGAAACGTAAGGGTTATACACAAGAAAAGATGGCAGAAATGACAGGCATGAGTTCACAACATCTTTCTAATATAGAAAACGCAAAAACAAAATTAAGTTTACCGGTGATAATAGCTATCGCTAATTGCTTAGATGTGACGGTCGATTCTTTGCTTTGTGATGTTATCAATCGTTCGGAAGTTGTCTTAGCTAGTGAATTACAAGAAATCTTTGATGCTTGTGATACGGAACAAAAAAGATTGGTTATTCAAATTGTCAAATCAAGCAGTCAAGCTTTACAGCAGTTAAAGAAAAATTACTTGAAACAACAAGATATGTAGCAAAAAAATTCAAATCCTAGATAAGCGGACTTGAATTTTTTGATTTATTCTTGTTTAAGATTGATTTGAGCAGGATTATCAATCAACGCACCATCTATATCAAAACGTGAACCGTGACAAGGACAGTCCCATGTTTTCTCCTGAGCATTCCATTGAAGTTTACAACCTAAATGCGGACAATGAAGTTGGCAGATATGAAGATGACCTTGGTGATCTTTATAGGCTGCTACTTTTTTGTAGTGATAAAAGATTTCAGCTCCTACACCAATAGGTAATGTTTTTTCATTATATTGCGGAATAGTTAGGTAACTTAGGAAATTGCCAAGAACAACCCCAGTCTGTTTTAAGAAAGGCTTTAAAATTAGGGAAGGTTCAAAACGTTGTGGAGAAAAGAGTTGGACATAAGGATTGTTTTTAGAGAGAATCAGATCGCTAATAAGCTTAGCGGCCACCATCGCATTAGTCATACCCCATTTATGAAATCCGGAAATGACATACCAGTCAGGCGTTTTATGACTGTACTTGCCAATAAAAGGTAAACCATCTAAACTAATACAGTCTTGGGCAGACCATTCTGTCGTGAATTTTTGTTCAGGAAAATATTGCTTAGCTTTCTTTGCCAAAGCCTTATAAGGATTAACCTCAGGTTTCTTGCCTGTGTTATGACTATATCCACCAAACAAAATCCCATCTTGACAGCTTCTAAAAGTAAGTGCTTCTTCATCAATCGACAAATACGCATTTTTAAAGGTTGTCTGTTGATAGTAGGATAAATAGCTTCGGCTTTGAAATAAACGCAAATAATAATTGCCCGGGAAATTCATGAAAGGGTAGTGGGTTGCGAAAATAATTTTGTTGGCTTTAATTTGGCAGTTATTTTGCGCCATCAATGTATGGTCGACAACTTTGGCAATCGGTGTGTGTTCGTAAATAGTTAAATGCTTTGCTATGTGATAAAGGAATTTTAAGGGGTGAAATTGCGCTTGCTTTTCCATGCTTAAAGCTAAGGCAATTTCAAAAGGAAGCTCTGTTTTTTGGATAAGTTCACCGGGAATTTTTAATTGTTGATAAGCCTCATATTCTTTTCGTAGCTGAACTTCTAAGTCGTGGGTATATAAGTACGTTGTGATTCTTTCAAAGTCACAGTCAATCTTTTCTTCTTCGATTAAACTTTTATAATCTGAAAGTGCTTGACTTTGAGCCTGATAATAAAGCTTGGCTGAGTTCTTTCCGAAATCTTGAATTAAACGTTGATAAATCGGACCGTGTTGGCTGGTTATTTTAGCGGTGGTTTTGCCTGTTTGACCGCTACCGATTTCACTTGCCTCAAATATAACGGGTTTTAAGCCGTGTTTTTGCAGTTGGTAAGCACATAAAATACCGGCTAAGCCTCCGCCGATTACCGCAATGTCAACATCGATATTTTCTTTAAGAGAAGCAAAATGAGGTTTGGTTGTAGTTAATTGCCATATTGATTTCATTTTTAATCACCTAATGATAGCTTGGACGCTTTATTTAAAATTATGCGATTTTATGAAAAAACGATACCATCAGTTAAAGATACTGACAATATCGTTTTTGGTTATTAGATTTTAAATAGGACTATTTTATTGTTCAAGGAAAGTTGAAATTAGCTGCATGATTTCTGTGTCAAGCTGCGTTAGGATATTGATGTCAAATTCTCTTAAAGCCTTATCGTAGTCAAATTGTGAGGTTTGCGGATCAGCTAAATAGTGAATCATTTTTTCTAAGTAAGCCTCACTGGTGGCATTCAAATAAAGATGATGTCCTTTGTTTTTCGGTAAATGAATGTCTAAATGCATAAAATTATTTTCGTCAACGGATAAGTAGCCTGAATGATTACGACCGGAAATCAATAGACAACTATGCACAAGCGGTTTTTCAAAAGCCTTTGGCAACGGATAATATTTTTTGAGTAGCTTTAATAATAGTTTACGTAATAATTCGTTTGAAAAACCAAGGCGTTTTTCAATATAATGGATAAAGGCATCGTATTCGTTTTCGGGAATGCTTAAGGCAATTGCTTTGGTTTGAATATCTGTATATTGCAGTGCCTGTGTAACTGTATAAGCCCCGCTGCCATGTCCCATTAAAGTCAAAGGGTAGCTGGCTAATGTGGTATCATCTTGAATATAAGCCAAAATCTGTTTAAATTCTTCCGGCATTTTGTTCATCGTTGGCTGTTGGGATTGGTAACTTAAAATCAGATAGCCTTGACGACAAATAGCAACAAGGAAGGGCAGATAAAAATAAAAACTAAAATTTTTATCCGGTGCAAAAACAATTAAACCTTTGTAGGAAGTTTTACGGACAAAAAGCAATTTTGCCTGTAAATCGTCTAAAGGTGTTCCTTTAATATGAAGTCCGATAAAAGATTTTTGGGATACGCCAATGTCTTTTAAGTCATTATGATTAGCGTCAGTAATATAGCTTTCCATCATGTAGTAAAAAAGCAAGTAAAAGCCTAAAATCATTAACGCAAGTATGATAAGTAATACAATGATCCACATTTTAATCCCTCCCTTTAAATCTGTACGGCTATTATAACTGATTTAGCCAAGAAAAACAACTTAGATACATGATTGTTTAGGGCTTTGCCCTCATTTGCATTTTTTTAAAAACTCGGATATACTAATGATAAAGATAGGTGGTGAGTATATGCAGGTAGCTTTTGAGCTTTTAGATTCGCAAAAAGGTTATGTTGTGGGTGTATCGGGCGGACCTGATTCTATGGCACTTTTAGATATACTCTATCAGGCTAAATATCAAATTGTAGTTTGCTTAGTGAATTATCATATTCGTGATGACAGTGATTTAGATGCTGTATTGGTAAGGCAGTATTGTGAAGATAGAAAGATTCCTTATTTTGAACATCAACAATTTGAATATCAAAAAGGTAATTTTGAAGCTCAAGCAAGAACCATTCGCTATGATTTTTATCATCGCATCTATACGAGTCAACAATTAGCCGGTGTCGTTTTGGCACATCATAAAGATGATTACTTAGAAACGGTTTTAATGCAGAAAGCTAGAGGTATGCAAGATGTCTTACTTGGTATTAGAGAGGTTTCTATGTATCGAAAAATGCCGGTGTATCGTCCTTTGATGCATTGCTTTAAAGAGGAGTTGGTGGACTATTGTCAAAGCCATCAAGTCCCTTACCGGATTGATTATACAAATTTAGAAAATACTTATACAAGAAATTACTATCGCAATGAAATTTTAAGTCGTTATACCGAAGAAGAAAAAGAAGCATTATATCTTGAAACGCTCAAAGTTAATCAGGCTTTGCGAAAGAAAGAGAAGATGGCAGATACTTGGCTTGCCCAAAATTTAGTCAACAATCAATTGTCTTGGGAAGTTTTAGCTAGAGAAAATGAACAGTTGTATTTATTGAAAAGGTATTTGTGGCAAATCGAAAGTCTACCTAAAGATAAAATTTCAAATGCTTTGGTTGAGGTCTGTTTAAAAACTTTCAAAAATGCCAAATCAAATGTTAAAATTAGTTTACCTGTTAATTTTGTGTTAATAAAAGAATACGATAATATTTATGTGACAAAACTAAAAAAGAGATTTTCTTATCATTATTTAATAGAAGATGCTACACCTAAAGATTTTGGGGATTTCAAAATTGCCTTGGACGGCGATGATAGAGAGGGTATCGCCTTAACTAAAGAGGATTTCCCTTTGACAATCAGAACACGAAAGCCCGGTGATGTGATGGAGTTAAGCTATGGGAAAAAGAAATTATCACGGCTTTTTATTGACGCTAAAGTTCCGTTGATGGATCGAGATGCTTGGCCGGTTGTCCTCAATTGTCGTAATGAAATCATTTTAGTGCCTAAAATCGCAAAAAACAAACACTATTTATTAGCCAAACCAACCTTATTTGTGATACAATAGAAGCGTTGTTTAAGGGGGAGAAAAGCAATGCATCAAGATGTTAAGGAAATTTTATATTCTTTAGAGGATATTCAAAAAAGAAGCTATGAAATGGGTCAAGAAATATCTTTAGACTATCAAGGGAAAAATCCTATTCTTTTAGGTTTGTTGAAAGGCTCAGTTCCTTTTATGGCAGAGTTATGTCGTTCAATTGATTTAGATGTCTACTTAGATTTTATGCACGTTTCAAGTTATCAAGGCGTTCATTCCGGAGAACTTAATATCAAAAAAGATATGGAGCAAGATGTTAAAGGGAAGGATGTTATTATCGTTGAAGATATTATTGATACCGGCAACACTTTGATTCATGTTAGGGATTTGCTTTTAGAACGTGGCGCTGCTTCTGTTAAAATAGCGACTTTATTAGATAAAGCAGAGTGTCGTCAAGCGGATATAGCGGCAGATTATGTCGGATTTGTCATGCCAAATGCTTTTGCGATTGGCTTTGGTTTAGATTTTAATGAAAAATATCGCAACCTTCCTTATGTCGGAGTTTTAAAGGAAGAATGTTATTTATAGGTAGAAAGGGGATTCTATGGACAAGAAACCAAATAATTTTTTCCGCCTGTTAATGCCTTGGCTTGTCATTTTAGTAATTATGGCAAGTGCATGGAGTATATTAAATCCAGGCGGTAGTGAAGCAGTTACTTATGATGAATTGTATGCCATTTTAAGTGACAAACCGGTTAAAGAAATGGTCATTTCACCGGGCGAATACGTCACAAGTGTGGAAGGTGTATATGAGGAGGGAAGACGTACCATAACATTCTCTTCCGATATTCCTAATACCGAAAAACATATGGGTGTTTTAATGGATACCATTGATGAAATCAATGAGGATAGAGCCAAAGATACCAAAATCAAATATGTGATAGAAGATACAAGCGGTGATGGACTGTGGACGGCTGTTTTAATGAATATCGTGCCATTGTTGTTGACGATTGGTTTAGGTATTTTCATGTTCACACGTTTATCAGGTGGAGCAGGCGGTAATGCTAAAGCCTTTGAATTCGGTAATTCTCGTGCGCGTTTAGAGAAAGATCAAAAAACCCGCTTTAAAGATGTGGCGGGGGCAGATGAAGAAAAAGAAGAGTTAAAAGAAATTGTTGAATTTTTGAAAAATCCACGCAAATTTGTGGATATGGGTGCTCGTATTCCTAAGGGTGTTTTATTAGTTGGACCTCCGGGTACCGGTAAAACTTTGTTAGCACGTGCTGTTTCAGGTGAAGCAGGTGTGCCGTTCTTCTCTATTTCGGGTTCTGAATTTGTGGAAATGTTTGTTGGTGTCGGTGCCGGACGTGTGCGTGATATGTTTAAGAAAGCGAAACAAAGTGCACCATGTATCATCTTTATAGATGAAATTGATGCCGTTGGGCGTCAAAGAGGCGCCGGTGTCGGTGGTGGACATGATGAAAGAGAACAAACGTTAAATCAGCTGTTAGTCGAAATGGACGGTTTTTCAGGTAATTCCGGAATTATTGTCATGGCGGCTACAAACCGTGCCGATGTTTTAGATCCTGCTTTATTACGTCCGGGGCGTTTTGATAGACAAATTCAAGTTTCAACTCCAGATAAGAGTGCTCGTGCTCAAATTTTATCTGTGCACGCCAGAAACAAGAGATTTGCACAAGATGTTAATTTCGACAATATTGCAAGACGTACACCGGGCTTTAGCGGTGCACAATTAGAAAATACATTAAATGAAGCAGCCTTATTAGCTGTTAGAAATAATCGTCAAGTGATTACGATGGAAGATATAGATGAAGCCATCGACCGTGTTATCGGGGGACCGGCTAAAAAATCACGTAAATATATTGAGCGAGAAAGACGTTTAGTTGCTTACCATGAAGCCGGTCATGCCATCATCGGTTTAACTAAAGAAGATGCTCAAGTTGTTCAAAAAGTAACGATTATTCCACGTGGTGAGGCCGGTGGATATAACTTAATGACGCCAAAAGAAGAAACTTATTTCCAAACCAAATCACAACTGATGGCTAATATCATTGGCTATATGGGTGGACGTGTAGCAGAAGAAGTTTTCTTTGGTGATGTAACAACGGGTGCTCATAATGATATTGAGCAAGCGACACGTATTGCACGTTTAATGGTTACGCAATTAGGTATGTCAGATTTAGGGCCGATTCGTTATGAAGATGATCCGCAACAAGTTTTCTTAGGTCGTGAATTAGGCAGTCAAAGTGGTCATTCAACCCAAGTGGCTTATGAAATCGATCAGCAAGTTAGAAAGATTATCGGTCAATGTTACGATGAGGCAATGCAAGTGATTACTGAAAATAAAGATCGTTTAGAAACTATTGCCGAAGCTTTATTAGAGTATGAAACATTAGCCGGTGAAGAAATCGAATACTTATTCAAAAATGGTGAAATGCCGGTAGTCAGCGGTAAAACGGATAAGGAAGAAAACACATCAGTATCTAATGATGATACACCAAGTAGTGTAAATGTAGAAACTGTGGTTGAGGAAACAACAGAAACGAAGGATAACACACCAAGCGGAGGTGAATATCCTGAACAGGTAGATAATCCTGATGATGATTTATTAGATGAAATGAAATAGACATAAGCGTGTCTATATATAAAAAGTTATATTAACAGCATAAGTTATAGTGAAATCTTAACCTATGCTGTTTTTTTATTTAACAGAATAAAATCAGGTGTTCTGTTTAATATAATAGATTGTGTTATGCCATAAAAAAGGATTTAAACAAGCATCGTCTAAACCCTTATAAATTATTTGATGGATATGTATATTGTTTTCTTATTTATTTTGATAAAACGCATTATAAAGCTTCAAAAGTTTATCATCACGGTTTGCAATAGCTTCCAAATCTTTACCATTCTGATAATCGTAAAAACCTTTTTGGGATTTCACACCATATTCATTATTGTTAAAATGTTGTTTTAGAATTGTTGGAACATCATGGCTATCACATAAATCTTGCATTAAATAACTGCTTATATGATAAAAAGTATCTAAGCCACCTAAATCGGCAACTTCTAAAGGACCTAAACAAGCATATCTAAATCCAAGTCCATATTTCATGACATCATCAATACCTTCTTTAGAAATAACGCCTTTTTCTACTAAATCCAAGGCTTCTCTTAGAACTGCAAACTGTAAGCGGTTGGCAGCAAAACCTAAAACATCTTTTTGAACAATAACCGGTTTTTTATGAATTTTTAGACTTAATTGATAAATGGCTTGCGCAACTTCATCGGACGTTTGATCCCCTTTGATAATCTCAATTAATAAAATTAAATGCGATGGATTAAACCAGTGCATACCTATAAATCTTTGAGGTTTATTGACCACACTTGCAAGCTCGTTGATCGAAATACCTGATGTATTTGTTGCAAGAATACAATTAGAGGAAACAATTTGAGATATTTCCTGATAGAAGGCTTTTTTAATATCTACGTTTTCAATAATACTTTCAACAACTAAATCACAATCTTTAAAACAATCCTTGCTAGTTGTATAGGATAAATAACTGATTATGGTTTGACCTTGTTGTTCGGTTATTTCTTTTTCCTTAATCAGTATATCAACATTTTCCTTGATATGTCTTTGGGCAGTTTCAAGGGCTTGGTTATTCAAATCATAAACTACCACTTGATAATGAAATTGGGCAAAGATTTGAGCCATAGAGTAGCCCATTGTACCTGCACCGGCGATAACTATTTTTTTAATTTCCATATTTAGACCTCCATTTCCAATAAGGCACTACCTAAAGTTTTTCCGTGCATATCAATGGCAAGTGATCTTGTGACACCTCCGCCTAAGGCATCTTCCATCACAAAATTTAAAGCAGCAATACTGTCAATCTCGTATCTAGTGATAGTTCCGTGAACAATGTCCTTAAAATATTCCTTCAATCTTGCTGATGTTACATTTTCTTTAAGGTATTCATAATCCTTTTCATCATAAGCGATAACAGATATAACCGAGATATTTCCTTTATCTCCTGTTCTTGAATGAGCGATTTCTTTTAATTTCATGTCTTATACCTCCAAATAGTGTACTGTAATTTGAAAATCTTCAGCCGGTATTAAAATTGAAGCAATACTGATAATATCTTTAATACTTTTAACAGCACCACCGCCACCTGACGGACCGTTTGTATATAATGCTTCAACTTCATTGCCAACTAATGTGGCTTGTTGAATATCTTTAACTCTAACAGCTACTCTTAATCTGACTTCTAGGGGCGTATATTCATTGATTTGATTAGAAACACTATCCTTATATAAAGAATTCATTCCTATAAAATCAAATCTGATTTCCTCGTATTTTAAACCGATTATGGCAAAGCGATGCTCTAGGATTTCTTTAGCTAATTTGGCTTTGGCTAAGGCATTTAATCCACCATAACTGATTTGTCCTTCCCCGATATAACAATCATGATAGCCGACACTTGTTTTATAGAACCCATTTGGTTTGTGTCCGGTTGCATGGCTGATTTGGACAACATCTTTTTCAACTTGAGTAATTTGAACTTGAGAAAAGTCGGCAATAACATCGGGCGTATAGTATTCTTTAGGATTTTGAATTTCATATAAAGTCTGCTCTTTGACGGTTTCGGTTGATACTATTCCACCTGTATTTGACAATTTTGTTACGATAGCATCTCCGTTTTCTTGGACTTCGATGATTGGGAAACCGAGATTCCAAAGCTCAGGCACATCTTTATATCCGGGATCTGCAAAGTATCCCCCGGTTACTTGCCCGGCACATTCTAATAGATGACCTACCCAAGTGCCTTTTCCTAATTTGTCATAATCGTCCATTGTCCAACCAAACTCATAAACTAAAGGACCTAGTGCAAGCGATGGATCTGCGACACGTCCGGTAATAATGATGTCCGCATTGTTGTGTAGTGCTTCAACAATCCCTTGAATGCCGATATAGCCATTAGCTGATAATATTTCGCCATCAATATCATTCAAGGTTTTCCCTGTTTCCATGACTTGATAATCTAGGTATTGATTTAATCTGGCGGTGATGTCATCACCTTCGACATAAGCGATTTTAAGCTGTGTTAAGCCTTTTTCTTGTGCCATTGCCTGACACTTATAAGCAGCTGCTTTAGGATTAGCAGCTCCCATATTGGTTATGACTTTTACTTGATGATGTTTTAAAGCATCTAAAATCTTATCAAAACGATATTCGAATAAATCATTATAACCTAATCGAGCATCTTTTTGTTTAGCCTTTTGGGCTAAAGAAATGGTTCTTTCAGCTAAACATTCAAAAATAATATAATCAAGATTTCCTCTTTCGATTAAATCAATGGCCGGTTCAATTCTATCACCGGCATATCCGGCTCCGGACCCAATTCTGATTGATTTCATAGTTTTCCTCCTTAAGTATAACGTTTTACTGAAATAAGTATAACGTTATACTATGAATAAATCAAGTGTTTTTAAATGAAAAAGTAAAACGTTATACCTATTCTTGATAATTAAAGATAAGTTTGTTATGATAAGAATAAGTGAGGGGTGGTCATAATGCCAAGCATTAAAGATGTCGCAAAATTAGCCGGTGTATCAATTAGCACTGTGTCTATTATTTTAAATGGAAAAGCGCAAGAACGAAAAATATCTATTGATACGCAAGAAAAAGTAGCAAGTGCGATAAAGACTTTGAAATATCAGCCAAATTTATCGGCTAAAAAATTACGTTGTTCATCTGAAAGAAAAACAATCGCTCTTTTTTGGACAACGGATTTCCGTGAAACGATGTTAGCTCGTTTTTTGACCGGACTACATAGACAAATTAAAAAAATGAATCTAAACTACGATATTGTCGTTTATACTTATCAAAATGATGAGTTATATAAAGAAACAGAATTACAAGGATCGTCATCTTTTCATGGAGCTATTATAGCCAATGCGAGCGATAAAGACCTTCAATTCTTAAATAGCTTTATTCCGTTAATCCCAATTGTTTTATATAATCGCAAAGCCAAGAACTATAGTGGGGTTATCGTCGATAATGAAGCCATCGGTAAAATTGCCGCAAGCCTTTGCTTACCATTTCAGAAGGTGGGACTTGTTAGGGCACCATATATTTTCGATGGTATGAAGGTTAGAGATGAGGCTTTTTTATCCCATGCTTCTAAGGATACGATGATTTATGATGTTAGCGATCAAAATGTTGATGATGGTTTTCAAGTTGCTCAACATATTGACTTTGATAAGATTGATGTACTTTTTGTCCCAAGCGATCATATTGCTTATGGTATTATGCATTATTGTTATCTTCATCGTATAGCAATTCCCGATGATCTTTCACTTATTTGTGTGGGAAATGGACTTCCTCAATATGCCAATTATAGTAATCCGTCTTTATCCGTGATTGAGATACCTATGGAAGATATGGCGGCAGATTGTCTTGAAATATTAACCCAATTATTTCAGCATGGCCATATGATAAAAAAAGTTGTCGAGCCTAATCTTATGATGAGAGATTCTTTCAAAATGATTTGAAAAGCATCGTGCTAAAAGAGTCGGTGTCGGTATGATGTTTGTGTAAAATAAAAAATATCCTATTATAAGGATATTTGATAGATTATAGATGGCGAAGAAGAAGGGATTTGAACCCTCGATGGATTGTTACACCCATACACGATTTCCAATCGTGCGCCTTCAGCCACTCGGCCACTTCTTCATGTGTGCGCTTATTATATCAGAAAATTATTATAAAATGAATACTTTTTCTATTATTTATTTAACATATAGATTGATAAAATAACAATAAAACTGTTTAGAATTTTTCTAAACAGTTTCGTTTTCTTGTTGTGGTTGTTTTTTGGCTGCTTTTTTCTGACGTTGGTTCAAATCATTCACAATTTTAATATTGCTTTTCTTACCACGTTTTTTATGGCGCTGACGAATACTTGGTTTAATATCTTCTTCAACTACCATAGGTTTTGGAAGATTTTCTTGAATCTCTTTACTGGGTATTGGTTCTATCGATACTTCTGTTGCAATTTCTACGATAGACTCAGATATTTTTTTAGGTCTTTTAAGTTTGTCTTTTAACGAAGCCATTGTTTTTGTGTAAGAAGTTAACAACGCTTTAGTCAAGCTTGGTTTAACTGGTTTTGTCATTGATTCAGAATCTTCTTTTGGTTCGATTGGGACTACTTCTACTGCTTCAACCGTTTCATTTAACACTTCTGGTTCAACATCTTGTTTTTCCTCATTTACAAAATTATTTTCTTGTACTAACGGAAGGTAAATCGCTTCAAAAACATAAGGTTGAGCTTTCATGTTTAAGTGATATAAATGTCTTCCTAAAACAAAACATAAAGCATTGATAATAGCATATAAAATCGTCGCCGGTAACGAAAGGATAATTGAGTTGAAAAAACCACGCATCATATTAAATACAGTCGTATGAGTACCTAGACCATAGCCGTTAAAGGTAAGCCAAACAAACGCCATTGAGATGGCAAAATAGAAGCTTATCATCACAGTTCCAATCAATAACAAGATATTTTCTTGTAGACTTGAGCGGGATAGTATCTTTTGTGGTAAAAGACGATAAAATTCCATTGATAAGATGAATGTTGCCAACATGATAAAGACATATTGAATAAATCTTTCGATAATGTCAGGGAATTGGAAACGTGCGGGTAAGAAAATTTGTAAAAAATCAGGTTCTGATGTAAAGCTGAGAACGTAAATCATACCCATAGCCAAAAGACCTACTAATATGTAATAAAAATTTGAATGACGATTAGGAATCATCTCAGCTATTTTATTGGGTTCTTCAATACACTCCAGAACACATTCACAAGCATTATCTTGATCCATACCTTGCTCAAGTAAATGTTCATAATCTTTTGAACATTTTACTAATAAATCCGAACGTATTTTTTTGGTTACTTTATTCATTGGAAAGCTATCTATTATTTCGTCTATATATTTTTCGATAAATTTCATATTAGCCCTCCCCACTTAATTGTTGCACTTTATATTATACTACAAATGGAGTGTAAATTACAGAGGAATATCTAAAAATGATAACACAAAATCACATAAATTAGATTATAATCTTTATAAAATGCACGAAATATCTAAAAAAAACAAAAATAATGTCTAATTTTAAAGGGTTTAGCTAAAAAATGCCGACTCTAAATCTTCTTAAAAAAATCTTAAATTTTCTATATTATTGGCATCTTTAAATA
>CAJUOR010000024.1 GCA_910588165.1 uncultured Thomasclavelia sp. | reverse complement strand
ATGTACAGATCCAAGTATAACGGATACAGTGGGCGGTAACTTATTTGGCGGTCTTAAAAATCCTTATTTGAAAGCTTCTGATTGGGGCTGGCAAATCGATCCAACCGGTCTACGTATCGCTTTAAACTATTTATATGATCGTTATCAAATTCCTTTATTCATCGTTGAAAATGGCTTAGGGGCTTATGACAAAGTTGAAGCAGACGGCTCTATCAATGATGATTACCGCATTGATTATTTAAGAGAACATATTGTGGAAATGGAAAAAGCAATCAATGAAGATGGTGTCGATTTAATGGGTTATACAACTTGGGGCTGTATCGATTTAGTTTCAGCTTCCACAGGTGAAATAGCTAAGCGCTATGGCTTTATCTATGTTGACAAACACGATGATGGCTCAGGCACTTATCAAAGAAGTAAAAAGAAATCATTTGATTGGTATAAGAAAGTTATTGCCACAAATGGTGTTGATTTAGACTAGGACAATCTTCGGATTGTCCTTTTCATTTTAATAGTGTTTTGAAGCGGTTTGTGATAGAATAGGTATATGAGGTGAGATTATGTTTCAAAAAATGTACCAAATGATTTCGCAAGCCAAAATTATCTATATATATCGTCATATTTCAAGTGATTATGATGCTTTAGGTTCACAGTTTGGATTGGCGAAGTTAATTAAAGATAACTTTAAAGATGTTGATGTGATTTGCATGGGTGAGGTTAACGAAGAATTAAATCAGCGAATGCAAATTGAAGCTCAAAAACCATCGTTTGAAAAGAAGCAAGATAGCTTAGCGCTTGTTTTGGATACAGCTAACCAAGAAAGAATTGATGGTGAAGGCTATAAATTATGTGATTATGTTATTAAAGTAGATCATCATATTGTCGTTGACAGCTATGGAGATATCAATATCGAAGATCCGACGGCTTCTAGTACAAGTGAGTTGATTTGTCGTTTCTATGAAGCTAATCAAGATAGATTGACATTAACCAAGCAAGCGGCAACATATTTGTTTTATGGAATTATCGGTGATACTAATCGCTTTATGTATGAATCAGCTAACGCTAAAACACTTCACGCAGCATCTTTGCTACTTTTAGCCGGTATTGATAAACAAGCGATTTATGAAAGTATGTATTTAAGCAATCTCGAATCTTTACGAATCAAAGGTTTTATTTTGAATAACTTCGTTTTTGATGAAGGGGTCGGCTATTATGTCATGGATCAAGAAGATTTAAATGCTTTAGGCATTAGTCGTGATTTAGGGTCTATGTTTGTGAATACGTTAGCGGACATTAAAGAAATTGAGGTTTGGGCTGCGATAACTTATGATAGTAAACAGCGTTTATATCGTGTCAGTCTACGTTCTAGGCATGTGCCTATTCAACCGGTGGCAAGCAAGTATCATGGGGGCGGACATATTTATGCCAGTGGGGCTAAATTGTCATCATTAGATGAGTTGCCGGGATTGATTTTGAGTTTAAAGGAGGCTATTAAAAATGAAATTTCAATTTAATACATTTAATAATCAACAAGTTAAAAAAACACGTTCTTCCATGGGAGCTAAAGGAACGGTGTTGGCATTTATCATCACTCTTGTGATTTTCTTGGTGGGACAGTATTTTTCGATGATTGCAATGACATTGAAAAATCCTTCCTTTGTCATCTATTTAATGGTCATGTTAGGGCTTTTCTTAACGATTGATAGCAGTTTAACCCAAAAAACAGCTAAACACAGCAAAGTTTTAATGGGTGTACTTGCGATGCTAGGCATTTATTTAATTGTGGGTAATATCATCAGTTTACCGATTTTTAATGCCTCAAAGTATCAAACACAATTGGTAGTTGATGAAACCGCAGATTTTTATAAGGATAATGAAACGATTTCTTTTAATCAAATTCCGGTTGTGGATAGAGATAGTGCGATGCGTTTAGGGGATCGTAAAATGGGAGAAATCATGGATTATGTCAGTCAGTTTGACGTTTCCGATGACTATACTCAAATCAATTACCATGGGCGTCCCGTTCGTGTAACACCTTTAAATTACAGTGGCGTTATCAAATGGTTAAATAACTTTAAAGAAGGCTTACCTGCCTACATTATTGTCGATATGGTTAATCAGGAGTCTGAGATTATCCGTTTGGAAAATAAGATGAAATATTCTGAATCAGATAAGTTTTTTAGAAATATTCATCGCTACTTGTTTGTAAATTATCCGACAAAAATGTTTGCGGAAATTTCTTTTGAGATAGATGAAGACGGTATTCCTTACTTTGTGGCACCGGTTTATGAATATGAAATCGGTATTTTCGGGGGTAAAAATATTGTCGGTGCAGTTTTGGTTAATGCGGTTGACGGTTCACATGAATATTATGAAATTGAAAATGTACCGACTTGGCTAGATAGGGTTTATCCCGAAGCTTTAGTGATGACACAGCTTCAAAACTGGGGTAAATATGTCAACGGCTTCTGGAATACTTATTTTGGACAAAAAGGTATGTTGCGTCCAACTGATGGCTACAACTATATTACGATTGATGATGACGTTTATTTATATACGGGACTAACTTCAGTTATGGCTGACCAGTCGAATGTCGGTTTTGCCTTAATCAATTTAAGAACGCATGAAGCTAAGTTCTATAATATCCCCGGTGCAGAGGAAAATTCAGCGATGCAATCTGCTCAAGGACAAGTTCAGGATTTGAAATATAAAGCAACCTTCCCGATTTTAATCAATTCAGGAGGCGAACCGACTTATTTCATGGCTTTAAAGGACAGCTCTGATTTAGTGAAGCAATATGCGTTTGTCAATGTCAAAAATTATAATGTTGTCGCAACCGGGGTAACTGTTGCGGAAGCGCAAAAGAATTACTACCAAGCGTTAAGCGATAATGGCAACAATGTAACAGGTGGCGATAATATCGTAGAATATAAAGGTAAAATCGAACGTCTGCAAAGTGTTGTCGTGGAAGGCAATAGCCGTTTCTATATGCAGCTAGAAGGCTTAGATAAAACTTTAATTGCACCTATTAGCTTAAGTGATGACTTGCCTTTATTAAAAGAAGGGGACACAGTTAAAATCACTTATTTAGAAACAGCCGATCATACAGTTATTATCAATTCAATTGAAAAGTAAGGAGGGAGATTATGAAATCTAAAATTTTATTTGTCGATGATGAAGAACCGATTAGAGAGCTAGTCCGTTTCTATATCGAAAAAGAAGGCTTTACGATGCTTGAGGCAGGCAATGGTGTCGAGGCTTTAGAGGTGTTTGAAAATGATTATGTTGACTTAGCTATTGTCGATGTCATGATGCCTAAGATGGACGGTTGGGAATTAGTCAAAGAGATGAAAGGGATTCGTGATGTGCCGGTTATTATGTTGACGGCGATGGGCGAATCTAAAGATAAATTGAAAGGTTTTGATTTAGGAGTCGATGACTATGTGGTAAAACCTTTTGATCCCGATGAATTGATGGCACGTGTCAGAACTATTTTGAAACGCTACAGTATCAATTCACAAAACGTTGTGAAGATTGGAGAAGTCACTTTTGATGGTGATAAATGCGAAATTACTTATCAGGATAAAGTGATTCATCTGCCTTTAAAACAGTTTGAATTGGTGTTTGAGTTAGCTAAGAAACCTAACCATATTTTTAGTCGTGAGCAATTGATTGAAAGAATTTGGGGCATGGATTATGACGGCTTTGATCGTACCGTAGATGTTCATATCAAACGTGTTCGAGAAAATTTGGGTTTTATTCCTGATTTCAAGGTTGTAACAGTTCGTGGTCTAGGCTATAAGATTGAGGTAAAAGTGTGAAATCGTTATATGGTAAGCTGATTTTCGGCTTTTTAGTCAGTATCATTCTCTCTTTCTCTTTTGCTGGATATTTTGGCTTAAAAAACAATTCTGAAAAAATTGAACAGTTAACCTTATTACGTCTGCAAAGCATTGCCAAGGCTGTTCAAGATGAAGCGACCAATCATGATTTTCAAACTTTAAATAATTTAGCGAATGCTTCAAGTGTCGGGATTGTTTTAGTGTCACATAGTGATGGACGAATTGATTCTTTTGGTGATAAAATGACGCCCGAGGAAATTCAATCTTTTGATAATGCTTCGGTAGGAAAAGATTACTGTAGAAGTGGTACTTCTGTCATTTATAGAGTAGCTTTACCCAACGATTATACCGCTTATATTAAGAAGAATGTTATTCAAGAAGAACTTCTGTTTCAACAATCGGCAATGCTGGCATTAGGTGGCATCTTCATTACGGGAAGTTTGATTTTCTTAATTATTGCCGATGTTATTGTTAAGCCGATTAAAAGGCTAACCAGTGCCACAAACGCTTTGGCACAAGGTAACTACGATGTGCAAGTAAACTATTATGGCAAAGATGAATTGGCGGCTTTAAGTGCCGGCTTTAACTCGATGGCAAAGCGTCTTGTCAAGGTGGAAGAAAATCGCCAAAAGTTCATTTCGGATATTTCCCATGAGTTTCAGACACCTTTGACTTCTATTCAAGGGTTTGCCAAGATTTTAACTGCCGAACAAGTCAATGATGAACAAAGACGTAGATATGCGAATATTATTTTAGAACAATCTCAAAGACTATCTACATTATCTAAAAATATGATGCAGTTGACGGTTTTAGAGGGAGATGACTTGAAGCTTGAGAAAAAGAAGTACTCCTTGATTAAACAGCTGGAAAGAATTGTCGAGATGCAACAAGGTTTTGCAAGTGATCAGCAGGTAGATATTGAAACCGATTTTCCTAAAGGCGATATTCAAATTACAGCTGATGAGGATCGCATGGAGCAAGTATTTATCAATCTTTTAAATAATGCTTTGAAATATACTTTAGAAGACGGTGTTGTTACCATTAGGGTAAAACGCAATCTTAAAGATGTGGAAATTCAATTTGAAGATACCGGTATCGGTATGAGTAAAGAAGCCCTAAGTCATATTTTCGATCGTTTTTATCGTGTTGACAAATCACGTTCTATCAAGGGGAATGGGCTTGGGTTGTCGATTGTTAAGCGTATCATTGATTTGCATGGCTATAAACTGAATGTTGAGTCACAAGAAGAGGTCGGATCAGTCTTTAAGATTACAATTCCGCTTGAAAACGGACGATTTATCAATAAAAATAAATTCGAGAGCATCTAAATGGTGCTCTTTTTCTGTGGGGTAATGATTTTGCTTTATTTTCTTGCTTTTTTACTGTATAATGATAAAACGAACAAGAGGTGAGTCTATGTATTTAAAAAGAATTGAAATGCATGGTTTTAAGTCATTTGCAGACCGTTCTGTAATCGAATTTAAACCGGGAATAACAGGGATTGTCGGACCTAATGGCTGTGGAAAAAGCAATATCAATGATGCTATTCGTTGGGTATTAGGGGAACAGTCTGCTAAGTCGATGCGAGGCAGTAACATGGCAGATGTCATTTTCAACGGTTCAGAAGGGCGCAAACCTCAAAGCTTGGCTGAAGTTACGCTTGTGTTTGATAATACTGATCAATATATCAATTCGGAGTATCAAGAAATAGAAATTACACGTCGCTTGTATCGCAACGGAAATGAAGCGGAGTATTTAATCAATCGAACACCTTGTCGTTTGAAAGATATCGTGGATTTGATGATGGATACAGGTTTAGGAAGAGATTCACTATCTATTATTTCGCAAGGAAATATCTCCTCTTTTGCGGACGCTAAACCGGAGGATCGTCGTTCCATCTTTGAAGAGGCAGCCGGAGTGGCTAAATATAAAAAACGCAAAGACGAGTCTTTACGTAAATTAGAGCGGACGACAGATAATCTTGACCGTGTTGAAGATATTGTGATGGAATTGGAAAAACAGCTCAATCCTTTGAAACGTCAAAAGGAAAAAGCCGAGCAGTATTTAGAATATAGACAAGATTTAGAAGAAGTCGAGATTAGTTTGATTGTGCATGAAGTTAAACAGTTAAAGGAAGGAGCCGAAACCTTGAAGAAGGAAATCGGTCAGCTTGAGATTGATGAAACAACTAAAAGAAATGATGAAATTCTTTTAGGACAAAAAAGTGATTTAGCCAAAGAAAAAATGTTGAAGCTAGATTACGAAGTCAACCAACTTCAAGAACGTTTGATGAAGGCGATGGATAAAACTTCAACTTTGAATGCCGAAAAAACAGAGTTAGAGGCTAAACGCCAATATGCCTTAAATCAGTCTGATGAGGATATGGAAGCTCGAATTGAGAATTTGAAATATATTTTACAAGATGCTTTATTAGAATATAATGATCGTGTTGAACGTTTTAATAAGGTAAATGAAGAAGTGAAGCAACTCTATGAGAAAAAGCAAACTATCAGTGATAAAACCGAACAAGTTCGCCATCAAATCGAAAAAGAATCAAGCAGTTTACAGTTGTTAAGAGTGCAAAAAAATCAATTGATTGATGAAATTGAAAATCATAGCATTTATCCGGCCGGGGTAAGAGCCATTGTCAATGCCAAAGGGACATTAGCTGGCTACCAAGGTGTTTTAGGTGAACTGTTAGATATTTCTGAAGGCTATGAACAAGCTATTCAAACGGCTTTAGGAAGTGCCGGGCAATATGTGGTGATGAAAGATGAAAGTAGTACCAGACGTGCGATTGCTTATTTAAAAAACAATCGTGCCGGGCGTGCCACTTTCTTACCGATGACAACTATGAAGCCTCGCCAAATAAGAGATGATGCGAAAACAGTTTTAGAAAGTGTTGAAGGATATTTAGGCAGTGCCATGCAATTTATTTCCTGTCAATCAAAGTTTAAAGATGTGGCAGCTTCACAGTTGGGTAATGTCTTGATTGCCAAGGACTTGAAATGTGCTAATGAGATTGCCCATTATACTTACGCACGTTATAAAGTGGTAAGTTTGGAGGGTGATGTCGTTAATGTCGGCGGTTCGATGACCGGTGGGGCTTATCGTCAAACACTTCATCAATCTGTATCTTTAAAGAAAAAAGAATTAGATCGAGTGCAACTTTCTATTAGTCAGACAGAAGCTCATTTGATTGAGTTAAGACAAAACCATAATCGTTTAGACAATGAATTGATGGAATTGAATAACAGTTTGATGCAACGTCAGATTACACGTGGTAAGCTTGAGGAATTTGTGCGAGCTAAATTAAATAAAGTTAATTTAGCTAAAAGTGAATACGAAAGCTTAACAAATGAAAAATTAGCTTTAGACGATTTAAAATCCGATAATGGTCAAGCTAGTGCCATTATCAGTGCCTTAAATGAAGCAAGAGCCTTATGTGATGATTTAACGCAACAAATTCAAGGGCAGCGACAATTAAGAATGCAGTACGTTAATGAAAATGAAGGCTACGAAAGTGAGTTGCGTCAAATTCGCAGTGATATTCAATTGATGGCAAAAGCCATGGCAGAAAAACAAGTGCATTTGGCAAGATTAGAAAGTCAAATCAGTGTTTCTTTAAATCGTTTGAATGAAGAATATCAGATGACTTTTGAATCTGCTTTAGAAAAAGCTAAAGAAGATTTAGATTTTTCAAGTGCAAGAGAAGAAGTGTTACGTTTACGAACTGAAATTCAAGCTTTAGGACACGTTAATATAGAGGCTATTGCCGAATATGAACAAGTCAGCGAACGCTATGAAACCTTGAATGAACAGCGTTTAGACTTAAAGCAAGCCCAAGATGTCTTGCTTAAAGCCATTCAAGAAATGGACGAAGTCATGGAAGAACAATTCAATACGACTTTTGAAAAAATCAATGAGGAATTTAACTTAGTCTTCCGCCGTTTGTTTGGGGGAGGCAAAGCCGAGCTTCACTATAGCGATCCGGAAAATATTTTAGAAACAGGGATTGATATTGAAGTTCAGCCACCGGGAAAAAAGGTTCAAAACATTTCGCTATTCTCCGGTGGGGAAAAAGCGTTGATTGCTTTGTCAGGTTTGTTTGCAATTCTTAGAGCAAGACCTGTGCCAATGTGTTTATTAGATGAAGTTGAAGCAGCCTTAGACCAGGCTAACGTGGAAAGGTTTGCGAGATTTTTAAAAGATTTTTCAGAGAAAACACAATTTATTGTGGTAACACATCGTCCCGGGACGATGGAACAATGCGATGCTTTGTATGGGGCAACTATGCAGGAAAGGGGCGTAACACGCCTAGTCAGTGTTCAATTACAAGATGCCATGCAGTTGGCAGAATAATTGAAAGGAGTATGAAAGATGGGATTGTTTAATAAGATTAAAGAAAAGTTTTTAGGTCAATCCGTTAGTCAAAATGATAAATACATTGCCGGTTTAGATAAATCAAGTACAGGTTTTTCTGATAAAATCAATCAATTAGCCGCAAGGTATCGTACCATTGATGAAGCTTATTTTGAAGAATTAGAGAATATCTTAATCATGAGTGATGTCGGGGTCAATATGGTGATGAAGATTGTAGACGAAATCAAGAAAGAAGTTCGTCTTGAAAATATCACAGATCCTAATCAGATTAACGATATTATTATTGATAAGATGTTTGTGATCTATGCCAATGATTCATTTATGACAACTGATATTCATTATAATCCTGATGGTTTAACAGTTATTTTGATGGTAGGGGTCAACGGTGCCGGTAAAACGACAACGATTGCAAAGCTTGCCCATAAGATGATTCACGAGGACCATAAGAAAGTTATTTTGGCAGCCGGCGACACATTTAGAGCCGGGGCGATTGATCAGTTAGCTGTTTGGGCTGACCGTTTAGGCTGTGATATTGTCAAAGGTAAGGAGGGTGGCGATCCCTCAGCGGTTGTTTTTGATGCGATTTCACAAGCGAAGTCAAATGGGGCAGATGTTCTGATTTGTGATACAGCCGGCCGATTACAAAATAAAGTTAATCTGATGAATGAGCTAGAAAAAACAAATCGTGTTATTCAACGTGAAATTCCCGAAGGACCACATGAAACGCTATTAGTGATTGATGCGACAACCGGTCAAAACGGTGTCAGTCAGGCTGTGGAATTTTCCAAGATTACTGATATTACGGGCATTGTTTTGACTAAAATGGACGGGACGGCTAAAGGCGGTATTGTGCTTTCCATTAAAGATCAATTAAATATTCCTGTTAAATATATCGGTTTAGGCGAAGGTATTGAGGATTTGCAGGAATTTGATTTGGAACAATATATTTATGGTTTATGCCGTCGTTTGATGGAGTAGTTTATGGATGAATTAGAGAAAACAAATCAAGTCAATCTGTTGATTGATGTTTACGGTAATCTAATGACAGAAAAGCAGCAACGCTATTTGTCTATGTATTATGAGGAAGATTTATCGCTATCTGAGATTGCGGAAATATTAGAGGTATCACGCAATGCGGTTTACGATCAATTAAAAAGAGCCTTACAGTCTTTAGAACAATACGAGAAACGCTTAGGTTTATTGGCAAAGCATCAAGAACGTTTGAAATTGATTGAAAAAATAGAAAACGAAGAACAAATACAACATGAAACGCTTCATACTTATTTAGAGCGTTTAAAAGAGATTTAAAGGAGGAAGCAAGGTGGCATTTGAATCATTGTCTGAACGATTAAGTCAATCGTTGAAAAAAGTCCGTGGGCAAAAAACTTTAACGGAAGCTAATATGGAAGAAATGCTTAGAGAAATTCGCTTAGCGTTATTAGAAGCAGATGTTAACTTTAATGTTGTGCGTGATTTTATCGCCAATATTAAAGAAAAAGCTTTAGGTGAAAATGTCCTGCAATCACTAACGCCAGGTCAAATGGTAGTTAAGATTGTCCATGAAGAATTAGTTAATTTATTAGGAAATACAACAGCTGAACTTGATTTATCCAAACGTCCTACAATTATCATGATGGTCGGATTGCAAGGTTCAGGTAAAACGACAACTTCCGGAAAAATCGCTAAGTTAGTTGCCAAGAAATACAGTAAAAAACCATTATTAGTGGCTTGTGACGTCTATCGTCCGGCTGCGATTGAGCAGTTAAAGACTTTGGGTGAAACCATTGATGTGCCTGTCTTCAGCAAAGGAACAGAAGCTAAACCGGAAGATATTGCCAAAGAAGCACTAGAATATGCGAAAAGCAATGAGCATGATTTAATCATTATCGATACAGCCGGGCGTTTACACGTCGATGAGGCTTTAATGGACGAACTATGTCGCATTGAAACTTTAGTTAAGCCAACTGAGATTTTATTAGTGGTTGATGCTTTGACCGGACAAGATATTGTCAATGTAGCGGAAAGCTTCAATGAAAAATTGCATTTAACCGGAGCTGTTTTGACAAAGATGGACGGCGATTCACGTGGTGGTGGTGCGTTATCTATTCGCCATATCACAAATGTGCCAATCAAGTTTGTCGCAACCGGTGAAAAGCTAGATGCGATTGATTTATTCTATCCGGATCGTATGGCTGATCGTATCTTGGGTATGGGAGATGTCATGTCTTTAATTGAAAAGGCTCAAGATGTCATTGATGAAAAGTCAGCTGCTCGCTCTATGCGTCGTATGCAAGAGGGCACATTCGGACTAGATGATATGTTAGAAAGTATGCGTCAAGTCCAGAAATTAGGGCCTTTGTCTGGCGTGTTAAAAATGATGCCGGGAATGCCTAGTAACCTACCGAATTTTAAAGATGAAGATGCTAACGACAAAATGAAAAAGACCGAAGCTATCATTTTAAGTATGACGCCTCAAGAAAGACGCGATCCGTCAATTTTAAAGGCAAGTCGTAAAATCCGTATCGCTAAAGGTTGCGGAATGGAAGTTGCCGATGTTAATCGTCTTTTGAAACAGTATGAACAATCTAAAATGATGATGACAAAAATGGGAAGCATGATGGGTGTGGGACCTAAACAGAAGCAAGTGTTTAATCCGACTCGTAAAAAAGAACGTCATAAAAAGAAAAAGAGATAAAAAGACAAAACTGTTAAGTATTTTTACTTGACAGTTTGTTTTTATATGTTATAATGTCCAAGTAAAAGAAATTAGGAGGAAGAAACAATGGCAGTTAAATTAAGATTAAAACGTATGGGCGCAAAAAAAGCTCCATTTTATAGAATTGTTGCAGCTGATGCAAGATCACCTCGTGATGGTCGTTTCATCGAACAATTAGGAACTTATGATCCTAAAACAAACCCTGCAACTGTTACTTTAAAGGAAGAAGAAATCTTGAAATGGTTAGCTAACGGAGCTCAACCAACTGATACAGTTAGAAGTTTATTATCAAAAAAAGGTGTAATGAAGAAATTCGCTGAACAAAAACAAGGTAAATAAATATGGACTACATTAAGATTTTACAGGATATGGCAAGCGTGTTAGTAGAAGATAAAGAAAGTTTGAAAGTTGTTGAACGTTCTTCTCTTCAAGAAAACGAAATGTTGTTATATGTCTATGCTTCAAAAGAGGATATTTCTCGTTTGATTGGTAAAAAAGGAAATATGGCAAGTACAATTCGTCAAATCATGTCTGTGCCAAGTCGCTTAGACAATAAAAAGGTTGTCATTAAATTTGAATCTTATGAAGAATAGGTGTGGCAACACATCTATTTTTTTATCTATAAGATAGTTATCAAAGGAGGCATGTATATGCAGCAAGTGGAAATCGGAACAGTTGTCGGAACACACGGAATTAAAGGAGAAGTCAAAATTTATTCAACGACAGATTTCGCAGATGAAAGATATGAAGTTGGAAATGAATTGACATTGAAAATGCCACATAGCGAAGTAACTTTAGAAATCGAAAGCCATCGTTTTCATAAAAACAGAGATTTAATCAAATTTGTAGGATTGGATAGCATCAATGATGTTGAAAAATATAAAGGAGCAAAGGTGCTCGCTTTCCAAGGGGATGATTTAGAAGAAGGCGAATACTATTATCAGGATATTATCGGCTGTACAGTTGAAGATGAGAATGGAAAGTCTTTAGGTAAAGTTATCAGTATTTTGGAGATGCCAACTCAAGATATTTTAGAAATTGAAGATGAGAAAGGAACTTACTTGATTCCATATGTTGATGCTTTTGTTTTGGAGGAAGATATCGAAAACAAGCGTCTTGTTGTTTCTTTAATTGAGGGAATGCGACCATGAAGATAGATATTTTAACACTTTTTCCGGAGATGTTTGAGGGATTTTTAAATACATCTATTATTAAAAGAGCCCAAGAAAAAAAACTTGTTGCCATTCAGCTTCACAATTTTCGTGATTATACATTAGATAAGCATCAAAAGGTCGATGACACGCCTTATGGTGGTGGGCAAGGGATGGTTTTGACTTGCCAACCGATTGTTGATTGTTTGGAAGCTATTGTTAAAGATGATAGCGTTGTTGTTTTGATGAGTCCTCAAGGAGAAACATTTAAACAGTCAATAGCGACACAAATGGCAGATACCATTTCACATCTGATTATTATTTGCGGGCATTATGAAGGGTTTGATGAGCGTATTCGTCATTTTGTCAATAGAGAGATTTCTATCGGAGATTATGTTTTAACCGGTGGTGAATTAGGCAGTATGGTTGTTTGTGATGCTTTGATTAGATTGTTAGATGGGGCTATTACCAAAGAAAGTCATGAAGATGATTCTTTTAGCCACGGTCTATTAGAGTATCCACAATATACACGACCATTAGATTTCAGAGGCATGAAAGTACCCGATGTACTGACAAGCGGACATCATGAAAATATTCGTCGTTGGCGTTTAAAAGAGTCCTTAAGACGCACTTTAAATAAACGCAAGGATTTATTGGACCAAAAAGAATTGACAAATGAAGAATTAAACTTGTTAAAGGAAATAGAAAAAGAAAGCTAAGCGGTTATTGGCATGGTGCTGATAACCGAATTTTTTGGCTTGGATAATAAAAAAAGCCTCTAGTCAAGCAAGAGAAAGTGTGTTATAATATTGTTGCTTATAAAATCAATGATCTGAAGTAGTAGTTTTTGAAGTCTTAAAGAGAGTTCACGGTTGGTGCGAGTGAATAGATAACGGAAATGAACTCGTCAGTGAGATAAATGTACGATATGTAGTGCATTTCGTTACTTCGCGTTAAGAAGAAAGAGCGCACGAGTTTCCGTGAACTAAGGTGGTACCGCGATGATGTCGTCCTTAGATTTAGGGGGCTTTTTTATTTTAAAAGGAGGGAATCAAAATGCCTTTTGATCACAGAACAATAGAAAGCAAATGGCAACAGTATTGGGAAGAACATGATACATTCAAAACAGATGTCTATGACTTTTCAAAACCAAAATATTATGTATTAGATATGTTTCCATATCCATCTGGACAAGGCTTACACGTAGGTCATCCGGAGGGGTATACGGCAACAGATATTATTGCACGTTTTAAACGTATGCAAGGGCATAACGTTTTACACCCAATGGGTTGGGATGCGTTTGGTTTGCCGGCTGAGCAATATGCGATAAAAACAGGGAATCACCCTGATGGTTTTACCCAAGCAAATATTGCGACATTCAAACGTCAGTTAAAAATGTTAGGTTTTTCATACGATTGGAGTAAAGAAATCTCAACAGCTGATCCTAAATTTTATAAATGGACTCAGTGGATTTTTGAACAATTATATAAAGACGGCTTAGCTAAAAATGAGGATCGTCCGGTAAATTGGTGTGAAGAATTAGGAACAGTTTTAGCTAATGATGAAATCATTGACGGAAAAAGTGAACGTGGTGGCTATCCGGTTGTCCGCAAAAATATGAAGCAATGGGTAATGGATATTCCACAATATGCGGATCGTTTATTGGAACAGTTGGATGATTTGGATTGGCCTGAATCTACGAAAGAAATGCAACGCAATTGGATTGGTAAATCTGTTGGGGCGCATGTTGAGTTTAATGTAGCTAATCACCAAGATGCTCACTTTACCGTATTCACAACTCGTGCTGATACATTGTTTGGAGCAACTTATTGTGTTTTAGCACCTGAACATACATTAGTTGATCAAATTGCAACTGATGATCAACGTGATGCAGTTGAAGCTTACAAGAAAGATTGTGCTTCTAAATCTGAATTAGAGAGAACAGAATTAAACAAGGATAAAACCGGCGTCTTTACCGGTGCTTATGCGATTAACCCGGTCAATGAAAAGAAAATTCCGATTTGGATTAGTGATTACGTTTTGGCTACTTATGGAACGGGAGCAATTATGGCAGTACCTGCTCATGATGAACGTGATTATGCTTTTGCGCAGAAGTTTAATCTTGAAATTATTCCGGTTCTTGAAGGAGGAGATATTACTAAAGAAGCTTTTGTGGGCGATGGTGTCCATATCAATAGTGGATTCTTAGATGGCTTAGGAAAACAAGAAGCTATTGACACGATGATTGATTGGTTAACTAACAAAGGTGTCGGTAAACGTCAAGTGAACTATCGTTTGCGTGAATGGATTTTCGCTAGACAACGTTATTGGGGTGAACCTATTCCTATCGTTCATTATGATGATCATGATGATGTTTTACCTGAAAATGAACTGCCGTTGGTACTTCCGGCTTTAGATGATTATTCACCAAGCAAAAGTGGTGAATCACCATTGAATAAAGCGTTGGATTGGGTCAATTATAACGGTGGTAAACGTGAAACCAGCACCATGCCGGGTTCAGCAGGGAGCAGCTGGTATTTCTTGAGATATATTGATCCTAAAAACGATGATGTTTTAGCTGATAAGAAATTATTAGAATATTGGATGCCGGTCGATTTATATATGGGCGGTCCTGAACATTCTGTCGGACATTTATTGTATTCACGTTTCTGGAATAACTACTTGTATGACAAAGGTGTTGTACCGGTTAAAGAACCATTCCACAAATTACGTCATCAAGGTATGATTTTAGGTGAAAATGGCGAAAAGATGAGTAAGTCAAGAGGAAATGTTGTTAACCCTGATGATATTGTCAAGACCTATGGTGCCGATACGTTAAGATTATACGAAATGTTTATGGGACCATTGGAAGCTAGCAAACCATGGAATCTTGATGGTGTAGAAGGCGCAAGAAGATGGTTAGACCGTGTTTATCGTGTCTTTATCGAACAAAAAGAGCGTTTGACTGATGTTAATGACCATCAATTAGATAGAGTATATCATCAAACAGTTAAGAAAGTTACAGAAGATTATGAAGCGTTAGGCTTTAATACCGCGATTTCACAAATGATGATTTTTGTGAATGAATGTTTTAAAGTAGAAACTATCTATCGTCCTTATGCAGAAAATGTCATTAAGATGTTATCATGTATTGCGCCTCATATCTGTGAGGAGATGTGGCAGATTTTAGGTCATGAAAATACGCTTACTTATGAGCCATGGCCAACTTACGATGAAAAGATGTTAGTGTTGGAAGAGGTTGAAATGGTTGTTCAGGTTAATGGTAAAGTGCGTGCTAAAATGCAAGTGGCTACCGGTTTGGATAATGAAGAAATCCAAAAATTAGCTTTAGCACAACCAAACGTTCAAGCTCATACTGAAGGCAAGACCATCGCTAAGGTTATCATTATCAAAAATAAAATTGTCAATATTGTGGCAAAATAACATAACTTCTGTGTTAATAAAAAGAAGTAGGAAAATGTTGAAAACATCAATACTTTTCCTACTTTTTAATATTCATTTATTATAGACCATCATTTCTTTCTTGTGCTAATCTAGCATATTGAATACAAATTAAATCGGCAATTACGCCTAACGGATAGGGGTGAGAAGCGTAGTCATTTCGAGAGTGATAAGTAATCATTTGATCGACATAAGGTAAAGAAAGCTCGGCGTTTGCGGTAATCATGCAGATTTTAGGTTTATCCTTCGTATTTTTAAACGGTTTTGTTCTTTGGAAAATACGGTTAAAATAGGTTCCGGATTCAGAAAAAATAATGATGAGTGTATTTTTGTCAGCTTTTTGAATATACTCAACTTGGTCGACAAATTTGATGCAAGAGAAAATAATCTTGTGGTTGGTGCGTAAATCATATTGCATATTTAAGGCAATATTTTCCGATTGAAGATAGCCAAAGGCAGCTATTTTTTGATAGTGGGCAATATCATTGACAAGTTGTTGAATCTCTTTATCTAAAGATGGTTGGTATAAATGATTAAGATTATCAATGACGCTTAAAATATAAGATTGACAAACTGACTGATCATTAAATGGTTTAAATTGAAATTTTTCTTTGGCATATTTGTTTTCTGAGGCAAATCTAGCGACTTGAATTTTTAAGGTATTAAAATCTTTAAATCCTATAGCACGACAGAACCTAGAGATGCTTGAATTAGAAACATAGCAATTTTTGGCAAGCTCTGTCAATGTGATATCTTCTAATTCATGAATATGTTCAATGATATATTTGGCAATTTTATAATTATTGGAATCTATAGGTTCGCTGTTGATTGCTGATGAAAGAATAATCATTAAATTAAACATTGCTTAGCCTCCTTATTTGCCACCTATTATACATAACGGACTAAGAAAGTGCAATTTTTTTCTTAATGAATTAAAAAAGGAAACGCGGGAGTTTCCTTTTCTATAATCTTTTATAATCTTCCATATTTAATAAAGAAGCTGCTTCTTTATCGCAAATAACTGTAAAATTAGGGTGTAATTTTAAGATTGTTGATGGTAATTCATCGGTGATAGGTGAATCTAAAATTTCTTTTAAGATTTTTGCTTTTTCTTCGCCTGTAACAATCATAACTAAGTGTTTAACACGCATTAAACTTTTTGGACCCATAGATAAGGTTACCGGTAGATGTTCTCTTGCAGGATAAGTTGGATTTGCGGCATTTTTGGTTTTTCTATCCATCGCATAAGTGTAGCTATCCATTGGTGTACATCTTGGACAGTTGCTACAGAAATGCCCGTCCCATCCTAAACCGATTAACATAACATCAATTTCTCCGGCATCTCTGATTTCTTTATCATAAGTCATCCAATTTTCTAAAGTGGTTGTGTGAATGCGTTCATCAGGAATATTGGCTGCTCTGAAAAATAAATCCTGCATTTCTTCCCAGTTTGGGCCATGCGGTTTATCTAAATAAGGTGCTTCATCAAATAAATAATATTGCACATCTTTAAATTTGTCTTGGTCTTTAACGTAAGGAACCATCATCTCATAAAGATGAATAGGGGATTTCCCGGCAGTTAATGAGATGTTGACTCTTTTATCTTGCATCATTGCCCCAAGTAAAATATGCATGGCACTTTCGCTCATTTTTTGTTCATTTTCTTCGATAATTAACTTCATTGTTTAGCCTCCTTGTCTTTGTTTTTTCAAGCATAAATCAATCTTTATTTGAGTTCAACACATTTCCACAATGTGGAAAAATTTTCTATGTTTTGGAAAAAAATTGAAACGATTTAAGGGAAATGATATAGTCAAATCACATTCAAGAGGGGAGGAATTTTCATGAAATTCATGGAAAGATTTAACGAAATTGCTAATCGTACTTTAGTTCCGATTGCAAGTAAGTTAGCGAATCAAAGACACCTAGCTTCTATTCGTGATGGTATGGTTGTTGCGATTCCATTATCAATTTTAGGTGGTATTTGCTTGATTATTTCTACACCGCCATTTAAACCGGAAACATTAGGTGACTGGGGATTTATTTCTGATATGCTTTTAGGTTGGTATAATTGGGCGCAAGCTAATAAAGCAATGCTTCAATTACCATATAACATGACCATGGCTTTAATGGGCTTGTTCGTAGCGTTTGCGATTGCTTATAACCTTGCCAAACGTTACAATATGGCACCATTAAATGCTTCAATTGTTTCAACAGCTGTCTTTTTAATGGTATCAGCACCGGTATCTAAAGCTGTTCCTGTAGAAGCTATCAACGAAGGAACTGCCGTAGCGGATATGTTAGGGCAGACAAGTGCTTTTATTCCGACAACATATTTAGATGCTAAAGGGATATTTACGGCGATTATTGTTGCCATCGGTTGTGTTGAGATCATGCAATTCTTATTAAAGAAAAATATTCGTTTCAAATTACCTCAAGGCGTACCACCTGCTATTTCATCATCATTTGATGCGATTATTCCATTGTTTTTATGTGTGATTGTATTCTATGCTTTATCTTTATTTGTTCAAAATATTAGCGGTGAGTTATTGCCAAGTATGATTATGTCCATTTTAGCACCGGCTATTTCCGGATTGGATTCATTATGGGGCATCTGTTTAATTACAATGATTGCGCAGGTTTTCTGGTTCTTCGGTCTTCATGGAGCAAGTATTACACAACCAATCAGATTACCGTTTATGCAAATGTATTTAGTCGCAAATATTGCCGCATTTAGTGCTAACGAAGAAATTCCGCATTTCTTCACTCAACCATTCTGGTCATATGTTATTGCTTTAGGTGGCGGTGGTGCAACATTAGGTTTATGTTTACTTTTATTAAAATCAAAATCAGCCGAATTAAAAACGTTAGGGAAGCTATCTATCGGACCGGCATTCTTTAATATCAATGAACCGATTATTTTTGGTTTACCTATGGTGTTAAATCCAATGATGATGATTCCGTTTATCTTTGTTCCGGTAGTCAACACAATCATTACGTATAGTTGTATGTACTTTGGAATCGTGGGTAAAGGTGTTATTGAAACACCTTGGACAACACCGGCTCCTTTAGGTGCGGCACTTGGCTGTATGGACATTAAAGCAGGTGTTTTGGTTATCGGTTTAATTATCCTTGATATGATTTTATATTACCCATTCTTCAAATTGATGGAAAAACAGAAATTAGAAGAAGAGCAAGGTACGGAAAATAATTAAGCTAATAGCACTATAAAATAAATAAGTTCAAGAAAAATATAAGATGAGATTGAATTAGGGATAGGTTGGATAGATACTATCTCTTTTTTTCATCAAGACTTTTAGCCCCGATAGTTTCATTTTAGATAAGGAAATGCTCTATTATTGACAAGTGATGGCTTTTTATTGTATTTAAAATGATTTAAGGTATAATGAAATCAGAATACTTTAGAAAGGATAAAACATTATGAAGACATCATATATTTTACAGATTCACACCGGCTCATTTCTAAATGCCCATACCTCTTTAGAAAAAGTTAAAGAGAAAATGGGTGAGCTCATTCGCACTAAAAATATCCAAGCGGTTATCTTTGGTTGGTATTTAGATTTACAACTTAACACTCGACTACTAGATTATTTTCATCAAGCAAATATTCCTTGTTATTTTTGGCTACCTGTTTTATCAGAAATAGATCAAATAATGCCTAGTATTTCCTTGACAAATTATACAGGGAAAAAAGTCAGCGTGTTCAGGTTATCGAAGATGAAAGTTTTTCCTTTTTATGTCCAAGTCATCAAGATAGCTATCAAAATGTTGTTAAGGTTTATGAAAAATATCTAGCCAAGCTTGATTTTGATGGGGTATTTTTAGATAAGATTAGATTTCCTTCTTTTGAGAATGGCTACGAAGAGGGCTTTGGCTGTTTTTGTAAAGAATGTCAGGAAGCTTATCGGAATGTCGGAATTGATATAGAGGCTTTGAAATTACTCTTCTCTAGGCATGATGACGCACTTCTTAAAGGGCATTATGATGCCTATGGACATTATCTTTTCGATCATGCAACGGTTAACTCGTTTTATCAAGTCAGAGCTTATCTGATTACTCAGCTGATTGGGCAACTTTCTGATTTTTTTCATTCAAAAAATTTAAAAGTCGGACTAGATATTTATGCACCATTCTTTGCTTATCATTGCGGTCAGGATATCCAAGCGTTATCAAAAAAAGCCGATTTTCTTAAGCCGATGTTCTACCGTTTTACGTCAGCGCCTGCGGGAATGCAATATGAATATGACGCCTATAAAAAATATTTATCTAATTCATCTGAATTTCAGCTAGACCCCATATCGCTTTCTAGTCTTGCCAAACAAGTTGCTTACTTGAAGCAGAGTAGTTGTGAAGTCTATCCTGGAATAGAAGTTAATCCTATTGAAAACATTTGTAATACTGATTTAGAGCGGTTTAGGGAAAATCAAGCGTTTTTCTTTCAAAAATTCGATTGTCTTGTATGCTGTTGGAACTGTTTGTTGATGGACGAAGACATTCAAAACCACTTATAAAATATTTTCCTTAGATTATAAGAACGTGTTTACTTATAGTCGCCGTTATAGTTTAAAGTTTTATAGATTTAATTGTTTTAAATGACTAGCTTTTAATAAGTTAAATCGTCTGACTTTTGATATTTTAATTACATTTTTTAAGTGAAAGTCTTTTGTTTCATTCAAAAAGAATGTATAATGAAAGTATGTAACAACTAGGTGGTGTTTTTATGAAGTTAATGACTTTAAACCTCAATACCTATCAAGAGGATAAACAAAGAGAAAAGTTTAATCGTATTGCTCAAACGATTGTAAACGAAGATATCGATGTGATTTGTTTTTGTGAGGCTGCACAGACGTTTATGTCACCGCAAGTAGATGAATATGTGAGAGAAGATAATGCAGTTAAACTGATTTGCGATGAGGCTAATCGTCTTTTAGGAAAAGAAGTTTATCAATTTGTCTGGGATCTTTCCCATTATGGATTTAAGATTTATGAAGAGGGAATTGCTTTGATGTCGAAACATCCAATGACAGAAGTCGCTAGTCAGTATGTATCGCAAACGCATGATATCTTCACGTTTAAAAGCCGGAAAGTCATTAAAGCCTCTATTGATTATAATGGGATGAACATAGATGTTTATTCATGTCAATTAGGGTGGGACGATGATGCTTACGAGCCGTTTTCCGAGCAGTTCAAACGTTTAGATGCTTGGGTGAAAAAAGAGTCCAAAGATGGCATGATTGTTTTAGCCGGTGATTTCTCTAATGATGTTAAAACACAAGCTTATCAACAAATTATTTCTAACAATTACATCGACCAATACGTTTTAGGGCAACCTGACGGAATGAATGATGAAACTTTTATATATCCAGTAGGTTTTGATACTGTTAATGTTAATCAGCGATTGCGTTTAGATTATATTTTCAGTAATGAACATCATTATCCTATTGTTCAAGCTAAAAGATTACTTAATGTCGATGATAGAGTATCTGATCATATGGCTGTTTTAATAGAGTGGAAAATAGATTAAAAGCTTTCAAAAAGAAAGCTTTTTTTGAAAGGAGAGAAAATATGGAAGCGAAAGCTGTTTTAGAAAAAAGTCAGGTCTTTGCAGTTATTGGGTTAAGCGATCAATCGGAAAAATACAGCTATAAAATCTATCAATGTTTAAAAGCTTTAGGAAAAGAGGTTTATGGTATTTCCAAGCGTTTGAAGATGTTAGAGGGTGAATGTGTCTATGCTTCTTTAAAAGATATCCCTTGTGATATTGATGTAGCTGTGTTTGTTGTAGCTCCTAAATATGGTAGTGAATATGTGTTGGAATGTAAGGAAAAATCTGTTTCATATTTATGGCTGCAACCCGGAACTTATGATGATGATTTAATTGAACAAATTGAAGCGACACATATTCCTTATTATTTAGATTGCGTTTTGCGTAAAGCTGAGGAAATTGCTTAAATTATGTTGAATTTTTCTTGACTTTTTATAATTGATTTTATATAATGTCATGGTGCAATAAATGATAGCAGCACATGAAGGTCTGTCCCATGCGTTTATAACCATCGTTTGCAAAGTATCTAGCTGCAATGAGAAATGCTTAATATAAACACAACACAGATAATTCATGCCTGATGCGTTTTTTGCAATAAAACACATAAGGAGGAAATGAAAATGGCACGTTATACTGGTCCTGTTTGGAAAGTATCAAGACGTCTTGGATTCTCAATCTTAGAATCTGGAAAAGAATTAAACAAAAGAGCATATGCTCCAGGTCAACATGGTCAAAGAAGAAGAAAAATGACTGAATATGGTTTACAGTTGGCTGAAAAACAAAAAGTTAGAAATATGTACGGATTAACTGAAAAACAATTCCGTAATACTTATTTCAAAGCAAGTAAAATGCAAGGTGTATCTTCTTACAACTTCTTCTGCTTATTAGAATCAAGATTAGATAACATGGTTTACCGTTTAGGTTTTGCGACTACTCGTCGTCAAGCTAGACAATTAGTTAATCATGGTCATTTCTTAGTAAATGGTAAAAAAGCAGATATCCCTTCATATCAAGTAAAAGTCGGTGATGTTATTTCTGTTAAAGAAACTTCAAGAAATTTAAAAGTCATCAAAGAAAGCTTAGAATCAGTAACTCATGTTCCTGGATTCGTAGAAGTAGATAGTGAAAAATTAGAAGGTAAATATGTAAGATTCCCTGAAAGATCTGAATTAAATCAGGAAATCAGCGAACAGTTAATTGTCGAATACTACAACCGTTTAAGCTAATCATTATTATTAAAATTACTCATGCAAAAAGAAACGTGGTTTTTAGAAATCACGTTTTTTATTGTCGATAGAGCTATTTTTAAAGCTATGGTTTGACAAGCTTAGACTTCTAGCTTGGAAATAGTTAATTTTATAGTTTCGATATGTTTATCTTCAAGTTTTAAAATCTCGAAATGAAGATTGTGATAAGTGATTGAAGTAGGCATATCTTCCTGAAAAATATGACCGATTTCACCTAATAAAAAGCCTGATATTGTATCATATTCATCGCTTTCCAAATGCAAGTCAAGTGTATCATTCAACTTTGCAATAGGCATTAGGCCATCAATAATAAATGTTCGTTCATCAATTTGTTGCCAATCATGTTCTTCGCTCATATCAAACTCATCATTGATAGCACCTGTAATTTGTTCAATTAAATCTTCAAATGTTACAATTCCAAAGAAACCGCCATATTCATCAATCAAAATGGCGATATGCTGGTGATTGATTTGCATCTCTTTAAACAATGTGTCAATATTTTTAGTTTCTAAGACGAAATATGGTTTTCTTAAAATCAAGCAGATATTGACATTTTGTAATTGATATTGGTGCTGATGGATTTGAATGAATAGATCCTTTAAATTTAAGATGCCGATAATATTATCAATCTTGTCATCATAGACCGGAATTCTAGTATAGTGCATGGACATTAAATCATTGATATAGGATTCAAGTGGATCGTTAATATCAATACAAAAAGCATCGGTTCTAGGTGTCATAATTTCTTCTGCTTGAATATCATCAAATTCAAAAAGGTTATCAATCATCTCTGTTTCGGTTGCGTTAAATACACCGTTTTCTTGTCGACTTTTGACCATAGAACGAATTTCCTCACGAGATAAAGATTCTTCTACATTTTCATCGCGCATACCGAAAAGGCGTAAAACCAAACGGGTTGAGAATGACAATATTTTAATGAACGGTGAGGCAATTTTACTGATGACAATAATCGGTTTGGCACAAAGCATACTAAACTTTTCCGCATTCCGCAAAGCGATGCGTTTAGGGACTAGTTCACCGAAAACAAGGGTTAAAAAAGACAAAATAATTGTTACGATAATCACTGCTAAGGTATTTCCGTAAGGAAAGTGCCATTTGTTTAAAATATCGGCT
>CAJUOR010000023.1 GCA_910588165.1 uncultured Thomasclavelia sp. | reverse complement strand
GATTTATGTTTAGAACTTCTAAAACAAAAAGCCCCGAAAATTCGTATGCTTTTATTGGTTTCTGAAACAAAAATGATGAATCGGCAAACTAACTGTGCTATAATAAGATATGAAAAGGTGGGAGAGAGATGAGAGAAATAGCTTTTGAATTTATTAACCAAACCAATGAACAGCTTGATGAATATGAAGCATTGTTTAATGAGATTATTGAAGCAACGTTTAAAATGTTAGCGGTCGAAGACGCTTGTGAATTGTCTTGTATTATTGTTGATGATAAAGAGATTCATCGCATCAATCGGGAATATCGGCAAATTGATAGACCGACAGATGTTATTAGTTTCGCCTACGAAGATGCCGAATGCTTTGAATTAGAAGGAATGCCAAGACAACTAGGGGATATATTCATTTCTTTAGATAAGGCAAAAGAACAGGCTGAAAGCTATGGTCATAGTTTTAAAAGAGAATTTTGCTTTCTATTTACCCATGGGCTTTTGCATTTGTTAGGATATGATCATATGCAAGAAGAGGAAGCAAAAAAGATGTTTGCGTTACAGGAGAAGATTCTAAATGATCAAAACATTACCAGATAAGGTTAGTTATAAACGTTCAAAAGATATGTTTAAGGTAGCTTTTGAAGGCATTGTTATGGCTTTTAAAGAAGAAAAGAATATGCGGTTTGATGTTTTGATGGGACTAATCGTCTTAGTGGCTGGTGTTTATTTTAAAATTACCAATACACAATGGTGCATATTATTTTTGACTATAGGGGTTGTTTTGATGGCTGAAATTTTTAATACAGCTATTGAGAATATCGTGGATTTTATTTCTCCTCATTATGATCTAAGAGCTAAAAAAATCAAAGATTTAAGTTGTGGGGCAGTATTGGTGATATGTCTAAGCGCCATAGGTGTTGGTTTATTTATTTTTATCCCATATCTATTGTAAGAAAGGAAAAGCAATGAGAAACGAAGACTTAATTTTAGAAGCTAAAAAAGCGAGCTTAAAGGCATATGCACCTTATTCTAAATTTCATGTCGGTTGTGCTTTGAAGCTAAAAAGCGGTCAAATCATTCATGGCTGTAATGTTGAAAACGCGTCGTATGGATTATGTATGTGTGCTGAAAGAAATGCCTTATATTCCTTGATTTCCCAAGGTTTTTTAGTAACTGAAGTGAAAGCTTTAGCTATTTATGCTGATGCCAAACAATTGGTTAGTCCTTGTGGGGCTTGCCGTCAAGTTTTTGTAGAATTTTTATCTGCTGATACTAAAATAATCATGGCTAATGATAAAGAACAATTAGAAACAACAGTTGCAGCATTATTGCCACTGTCATTTACAGGAGAGAATTTATGAAATTTAAATCAGGTTTTGTCGCAATCGTGGGACGTCCTAATGCCGGAAAGTCTACATTGCTCAATCATATTTTAAAAAAGAAAATCGCCATTATGTCTGATAAAGCGCAGACAACTCGCACAACACTGCAAGGCATTTATACAGATGAAGCTTGTCAGATTGTTTTTATTGATACACCCGGTATTCATACACCTAAAGATTTGTTAGGATCTTTTATGAATACGACGGCTATCAATAGCGTTTATGGGACAGATGTCGTTTTATTTGTTTCCGGAGCTAATGAAACATTAGGCTCACAGGAAAAATATATTTTAGAGAAATTAAAAAGTCAGGAAGCACCCGTCTTCCTTGTTTTGAATAAGATTGATTTATTGTCTAAAGAAGCTTTGTATGAAAAGCTTCAAAGCTGGCAAGAAGTCTTTGATTTTAAAGAAATTATCCCTGTTAGCTCATTAAAAGATCAAAATCTTGATGTTTTAAAACAAATCATTTGTGATTATTTACCGGAGGGTGTTAAATATTATGCCGATGATCAAATCACAGATCACAATGAGCGTTATTTGATGGCAGAGTTTATTCGTGAGAAAATTTTATATTTTACACATGAAGAAGTACCTCATTCAGTAGCCATCGTCATTGAAAGAATGCAAGAAGATAAGTATGGGGTTGAAATTATTGCGACAATTATTGTGGATCGCAATAGCCAAAAAGGGATATTGGTTGGCAAGCAGGGAAGTATGATTAAGAAGATTAGAGAAGCAGCTCGCCGTGAGATGAAACGTTATTTGAATCAACCGGTTTCTTTAGAGCTGTTCGTACGTGTGGAAAATAATTGGCGTAATAAGCAAAAGTATTTGAAAGAATTCGGTTATAACGAGGAAGATTATTGATGAAAGAAGAGGTTGTTGCCAAAGGAATTGTATTGAAGGTTTTGCCGTATAAAGAAAATGATTGCATTTTAACGATTTATTTCGAGGAATACGGTAAGCTTGCGGTGATTGCTACGGGTTTACGTAAACCTAAAAGCAAAAATGCTTCAGCTTGTCAACCTTTAATGTATAGTGAATTTACACTTTTCTTGCGACAAGGTTTATCGAGGCTCATTAGAGCAGTTGCTCTTGATGAATTTCGCTATCTTCACGAAAATCTTCAATCAACGGCTTGTGCAACGTTGATTGCCGAGTATTATTATCGAGGTATAGAAGAAAATCAGCCTAATCTTAAACATTCTGATTTTATGATGCAGGCATTCAAATGCTTAAACGAGGGCTATCCGCCTTTATTAGTCTATCTATTTACAATTGCTTTTATCTTAAAAGATTGTGGTAGTGCGATGATGGTCGACCATTGTGTTTTTTGTGATGATACGCATCAAATTGTTTCATTAAGTATTGTTGCCGGTGGCTTTGTATGTCTTGCCCACGTTAAAGAAAAAGATCCGTTTTATGCGCCAAGCGTTTTAAGAGTTATCAGATATGTGAATCGTTTAGGCATTGAAGAAATAGATGTTATTGATGCAGATGAAGGGACACTGGTTACGTGTCGTGAGATTATGGAGAATTTTCTTGAGGAATACTGCCCAATTCGTTTGGAAAGCAGAAAGTTTGTATAGAGTTATACCCTTATCGTTGGTTGACAAAATTATACGATAAGGGTATATTTATGTGTGCGTAAAGGAGCGAAAAAAGTGACAAATAACGATAGGCACTGTTGCTTTTTTACATAGTAACAAGATAGGATGCCTAGAGGGTAGGTATCCTTTTTTATTCATGAAGGGAGAGGTAGTAATGGCAAGTAAAGATATGGAAAAAATTGTTTCGCACGCGAGAAGTACAGGCTATGTTTATCAAGGTTCTGAAATCTATGACGGCTTAGCTAATACATGGGATTACGGTCCTTTAGGTGTTGAAATGAAAAACAATATTAAACGTGCATGGTGGAAGAAATTTATTCAAGAATCACCTTATAATGTCGGATTGGATTCGGCTATTTTAATGAATCCACGTGTTTGGGAAGCAACCGGACATGTCGGTGGATTCTCTGATCCTTTGATGGATTGTCGTGATTGTAAAACACGTCATCGTGCTGATAAATTGATTGAAGACGCTTATCCGGAGGAACATTGCGACGGTTGGACAAATGAACAACTGACATCTTTCATTCAAGAGCATCATATCAAGTGCCCAAATTGTGGTAGTGAAAATTTCACAGATATCAGACAATTCCAATTGATGTTTAAAACAAGTATGGGGGTTGTCGAAGATGCTAAAAGCGTTGTTTATTTACGTCCGGAAACAGCGCAAGGTATTTTTGTCAACTTTAAAAATATTCAAAGAACGACACGTAAAAAAGTTCCTTTTGGAATCGGACAGATCGGTAAGTCATTCAGAAACGAAATTACGCCGGGTAATTTCATTTTCAGACCACGTGAATTTGAACAGATGGAATTAGAATTCTTCTGTAAACCGGATACGGATTTAGAATGGTTTGCATATTGGAAAAAATATTGTATGGATTTCTTACTTTCTTTAGGTTTAAAAGAAGAAAATTTACGTTTTAGAGATCATAGTAAAGAAGAGTTATCTTTCTATTCTAAAGCGACAAGTGATATTGAGTTCTTGTATAGCTTTGGTTGGGGCGAATTATGGGGAATTGCCGATCGTACAGATTACGATTTGAATCGTCATATCGCTTATTCAAAGAAAAATATGGATTACTTAGATCCTGAAACAAATGAAAAATATGTTCCTTATGTTGTGGAACCGTCAGTTGGGGTTGAACGTCTGTTCTTAGCTGTTATGAACGATGCTTATGATGAAGAACAAATCAATGAAAAAGATACACGTATCGTGATGCATTTGCATCCTTCAATTGCACCGGTTAAAGCAGCTATCTTACCATTAACTAAAAAACAAAGTGAAACAGCTAGAGAAGTTTATGCTAAACTAGCCAAACATTTTAATGTGGAATTTGACGAAGCCGGTAATATCGGTAAACGTTATCGCCGTCAAGATGCAATCGGTACACCATATTGTATCACAATTGATTTTGATACATTAGAAGATCAGTGTGTAACTGTTCGTGAACGTGATTCAATGGAACAGGTGCGTATGGCTATTGCCGATTTAGAAAGTTATTTAAGTAGTAAAGTAAGTTTTTAGTGAGGTGAACGAAAATGCCGAGATTATCAGAGGAGAAACTTCAACAGATTCGTTCAAGTGTAGATATCGTTGATGTCATCGGCAATTATTTGCCTTTACATAAAAAAGGGAAAGGGTATTGGGCGGTTTGTCCGTTTCATGATGACAAAAATCCCTCGATGTCTGTTTCTCAAGAGTTACAGATATATAAATGCTTTGTCTGTAATGCAGGTGGGAATGTTTTCACATTTTTGAAAGATTATTTAAAGATTTCATATATTGAGGCTGTTAAGATGTGTGCCGAAATGGCAGGGATTGATGTCCCTGAATTAAATAGCTATCAACAAGAAAAAAAGATAGATGATAAGCTTGTGCCTTTGTATCAGATGCATTCTGAAGCAAGTAAAATCTATCAGCTATTCTTAGATACCAAACCGGCTTTGAAGGCAAGAGATTACTTGCTTAAAAGACATTTAGATGAGCGCATTATTAAGGAGTTTCAAATTGGCTATGCCCCAAACGATGATTCCTTAAAAAAAGCTTTTACGCAACTTAATTTCAGTCCGCTGGATATGGCACGCTCAGGTTTAGTGGTTGAAGGAAGAAGCGGTTATTATGATAGATTTAAGGAACGTATCGTTTTTCCTTTATGGGATAGTAATGGGCAGGTTATCGGTTTTTCAGGGCGTATTTATTTGCCTGATGAGCAACAAGCTAAATATATGAATTCACCTGAGTCCGAGATTTTTACTAAAGGCGATATGTTATATCATTATGCGCAAAGTAAAAGTGCCATCAAAAAAGCGGGCTTTGCCTATCTTTTAGAAGGCTTTATGGATGTCATTGCCTTGTATCGAGCAGGACTTGAAAATGCGGTTGCTTTAATGGGAACTGCTTTGACTAAATCGCATTTAACGCTTTTAAGAAAAGTGACAGATACCATTTATTTGTGTTTAGACGGTGATCGTCCGGGTCTTGATGCTATGGGCAAGGCGAGTCAGGTTTTATTAGGTGCGGGATTCAAAGTCAGAATCATTTGTTTGCCTCAAGGAATGGATCCCGATGAGCTTTTAGAGAATTTTGGACAAGAAGCTTTAATCAATGCTTTAAATAAACACATTTCAGTTTTGGAATTTAAAATAAATGATGAATATGAAAAGATACATAAAGATAACTATGAAGAACGAAGAAGTTATTTAGAAAAAATCGCTAAGCTTTTATGTCAGGTTGAAGATGCCATTGATTTAGATTACTACATTGATTTAGTTTCCGTTAAATCAGGTTTTAGTCGAGATATTATTTTTAAACGTGTTTCCGGTTTGAAAAATAATATTCAAAAAAAAGAGAAAATGCCAATTATCTCTCATCATCGTCCTAAACAGCCACATAATAAATATGCAATGTCAGAAGCAGGCTTATTATACTATATGCTGTTAGATAGAAATGTCGCAACAAGGTATGAAAGTGAATTAGGTTTTTTGTATGATGATAAATACAGATTACTAGCTAATTATATCACTGATTATTATCACCATTATCAAGGAGCTTTAGATATAGCGGCTTTAGTTGATTTTATCGGAAGTGATGAAACTTTAGTTTCGACGCTGTTTGAAATTAGCGAATTGACATTACCTAAAGATAGCACTCGCAAGGTGATAGACGATTATATTATGACCATCAAGAAGTATTCGATCAAACTTCAAATTGATGATTTAAAAGCCCAAATGGCTGTTGAGCTAGATGAGAATAAAAAATCGGAATTAGCGATGAAAATGATTGAATTGCAATGTAAGTAAAAGAAAGGAGTCATTGCATGGAGAAGAAGAAAAATAAGAAAGTAGAAGCTGTTTCAATTGAAAGTCTAACGAAGATAGTTGATGAAAAAAATCTAAAGGTCGGATTTATCACACAAGAAGATATCGATGAATTGATGAGTAAATATGAATTAGATGATTCCAGTGCCGATGAATTGTTGAATTACATCACTGATAAAAAAATAGAAATTCGAGATGATGTCTTAGACGAGATTGAAGCCGACAGTATTGATTTGACTGACCTAGGAGAAATCGACTTAGGCTTAGACGATGATTTAGATGGACTTTCAATCGATGATAATACTGACTTAGATTTCGTTGAAGATTTTGATATGTATACCGGTGATACATTTAATATGTATAGTCACGATAATTATGATGACAATAGTTTAGGTAGCAATGTCAAAATCAACGATCCTGTTAAGATGTATTTGAAAGAGATTGGGACAGTTGAGTTGTTGAATCATGAAGAAGAAATCGTTTTAGCTAAACGTATTTTAGAAGGCGATGAAGAAGCCAAAAAACGTTTGGCGGCTGCTAACTTGCGTTTAGTCGTTTCAATTGCCAAACGCTATGTCGGACGTGGGATGCTGTTTTTGGATTTAATTCAAGAAGGGAATATGGGACTCATTAAGGCTGTAGAAAAGTTTGACTATGAAAAGGGCTTTAAATTTTCTACATATGCGACTTGGTGGATTCGTCAAGCGATTACACGTGCTATTGCCGATCAGGCACGTACAATTCGTATTCCGGTACATATGGTTGAAACAATCAATAAATTGACACGTATCCAACGTCAATTGATTCAAGAGTTAGGACGTGAACCTACCGCTGAGGAAATTGCAGATCGTATGCCGGGAATGACGCCTGAAAAAGTCCGTGAAATTCAGAAAATTTCCTTAGAACCGGTATCTTTGGAAACCCCAATCGGTGAAGAAGATGATTCTCACTTAGGTGATTTCATTGAAGATGAACAAGCCATGAGTCCGGATGATTATGCAGCTAATGAGCTTTTAAAAGATGAATTAAACGAAGTTCTTTTAGAATTAACTGACCGAGAAGAAAAAGTGTTGCGTTTGCGTTTCGGTTTAGATGACGGTCGTACACGTACACTAGAAGAAGTTGGTAAGGAATTTAATGTCACTCGTGAGCGTATCCGTCAAATTGAGGCAAAGGCACTCCGTAAATTAAAGCACCCATCTCGCTCTAAACGTTTAAAAGATTTTTTAGATAAATAATGAGATTATCTAAACGCTTAGGTGCGGTTGCTTCGATCATAGCTAAATATAGTCTTCATAAAACAATGGCAGATATCGGTAGTGATCATGGGTATCTGCCTGTTTTTCTAGTTTTGGAAGATATTGTATCTCAAGCTATAGCCTGTGATATTGCAGACGGACCATTACAGGCTTGTCTTTCAACGGTTCAATTATCTCATACCGAAGATAAAATTTCTGTAAAAAAAGGGAATGGCTTAGCACCGATTATAGAAGAAAGCCTAGATATTGTAAGTATCTGTGGAATGGGTGGCAATCTGATTTGTGATATTCTTGAAGCAGATTTAGAAAAAACGCATATCAATACTTTGGTTATTGAGGCTAATGTCAATGAACCGTTAGTGAGAAGCTGGTTGACAAGTCACGGTTGGCAAATTGTTGATGAAGATATTGTAGAAGATGCTAAACATTATTATGAAATTATCGTAGCTCAAAAAGGCGAACAGGAACTTTCTAGCAAAGAATTGTATTTTGGTAAATATTTATTAGAAAATAAAAGTTCTGTCTTTATTAAAAAATGGCAGTGGCAAAAACGTGTGCATGAAAAAATACTTAGAGGAATTACAAGAGAACATGAAAAATATCCAATTGTTAAGCAAGAATACCATTGGATTTTGGAGGTGCTGAATGAGGATTAAAGAGGTACTTGATGATTTAGAAGCTATCGTTCCTTTAAATTTGGCTGAAGATTGGGATCATTCCGGTTTGCAGATTGGTAATGTCCATCATGAATTACAAGGAGTTCTTTTGTGTTTAAATGTTGATGCCTACACGATTAAACAAGCCATCGAAACCAACTGTAATTTAATCATCAGTCATCACCCATTTCTATTTAATCGCTTTAATACGATTGATTTAGAAACAACCTTCGGTCAGAATATTGAGGCTATTTTAAGCCATCATATCACGGTTTATGCCATGCATACAAATTATGATAAAGCCCGTATGAATTTACAGTTATTAAAGAAGTTAGGGTGTAAGAATATTGAAGCTTTGGAATTTGTTGGCTTCGGAATTTTAAACCAAGCTTCTCAACCACTTGATTTTATGGAAAAAGTTAAACAGACATTTGGGTTAGCTCATCTTAGAGTTGTCGGGCATTTGCCAAATGGAATTCAAAAAATCAGTATGTGTGCCGGAGCCGGACATGATTTTATCAATGAGGCTTTAGATAAATCAGATGTCTATTTGACAGGTGATTTGACTTATACGCACGCCATGGACATTATTCTAAGAAAACAAGGGGCAGTTATTGAAGTACCACATTTTATCGAAGCTTTTTTCAAGGAAGATTTAGCGGAAATATTAACGAAACAATATCAGTTTCGATGTGTTCAAGCTGATGAAAAAGATTATTTTCAAATTTATTAAAGGGAGGGTTACTTATGTACAACAAAAGAAGACAACAAGTTATTGATGCTATGGACAATGAATCATTAGCGGTTATTTATGCCGATTCACCGGTTTCACGAGATTTCTTTTATCTAACAGGTATTGATCGTGAAAATATGGCATTGCTTTTAGTCAAGAGAAATGAAGGAGTTGAGGTACAATTATTCATTGAAAAACCGGATCCAACTGTTGAAAAATGGATGGGGAAACGCATGGGTGTCAAGGAAGCGAAAGCGAAATCTCAGATTGACAACATTAAGTTCATGGAAAGTTTGGATAATGAAATTCTTTTGAATATCAATCGTCGTTGTATTGAAAAAATGTATTTTTTACAAAATGAATTTAACTTATCTCAAAATAAAGGGTTAAATATTAGAAAAGCCCAAGAGTATCGCACCCATTTTCCGACAATAGAAATCAAAAATTTATATTCCATTATCGGTACATTAAGAATGCAGAAGGATTCTGATGAAGTTACTAAGGTTGAAAAAGCGATTGAGATGACTAAAAATGGTTTGAATGAGGTCTTGAAAGTTTTAAAACCCGGATTATATGAGTATCAAGTGCAGGCCACTTATGAATATTCAATCAAATACCAAGGTTCTATTAAACCGTCTTTCCCAACGATTGCCGGTGCCGGCTATAATGGAACAATGCTACATTACGGAACTAATCGCGATATGATTCATGATGGAGATTTAATTCTTTTAGATTTAGGAGCTATGTACGAGGGGTATTGTTCCGATATTACCAGAACATATCCGGCTAATGGAAAATTTACCCCTAGACAAAAACAGATTTATGATATTGTTCTAAAGGCTAATCAGAGGGTTAGAGATGAGGCAAGACCGGGCTTAACACCTTTTGACTTAAATGAAATCTGTAAAGAAGTACTAGCTAACGGTTTAATCGAGATTGGATTGATTGAAAAACCGGAAGAGCTAGCGAAATATTATATGCATGGTGTCAGTCATCATTTGGGTTTAGATGTACATGATGTTACAATCGCTTCTAATGCGAAATTACGCCCCGGGGCGATTATTTCCAATGAACCGGGATTGTATATCGAAGAAGAAGCTATCGGTATCCGTATTGAAGATGATTTGTTGATTACGGAAGATGGTTGTAGGGTCTTATCTCAGGATATTATGCGAACAACCGAAGAAATCGAAGCTTATATGCAAGAACATCGTGGTTAAATGCGACAAAAATAACGTGTCTTAGTTTTTAAGACACGTTTTTAAATCTAATCTAAAATATGTTGATAGTCAATGACAGGTAGGCTTTCGCTTTGGTTACTGTCATACTCTTTTAAAAAGTTGATAACTTGCTCGGTAAGATAAGTAGGGGTAGATGCCCCGGAGCTAACTGCAATATGTTGTTTTCCTTGTAGTATACTTAAATCAAGCTCTTGTAAGCTTTCAATCATGATGACTTCTTTATGAGCCTTTTGCTTGGCAATTTCAGCTAATCTAGTTGTATTGTTGCTATGAGGATCACCGACAATAATGACTAAATCAATATCTTCGGGTAATTGACTAATGGCTTTTTGGCGAATTTTAGTAGCTGTACAAGTTTCTTTCACAATCTCAAGATGAGGTAATGTTTTATAGGCGTATTCGCATAAATCGAAAATATCCCATAAACTCATGGTTGTTTGATTTGTGATAACATAATTTAAGTTTTTATCAATGAGTCTATCAATATCGGCTTGGTTTTGAATTAAGTGAATATGCTTGTCGTCAATCGCTAAAGTTCCTTCTGCTTCGGGGTGTCCTTGCTTACCGATGTAGAGCACTTCTTGACCTTGGGCAATTTTTTCTTTAATCAAATCATGGGTTTTAATCACGTCTTCACAAGTTGCATCGACAATCTTTAAGCCTTTTTCTCGAGCTTTCTGATAGACTTCATCGCCAACACCATGGGCTGTAATCAAAACAACACCTTTGTCAATTTCATCTAATAACTCTAAACGAGTTTTACCTTTCTTGTCGATTGTATGAATGCCTAGTTGTTCTAAAGCATTCACAATATATTGATTATGCACAATCATGCCTAAAATATAGATAGGTTCATGCGGATATAATGCTAAACTCTTTTTAGCTAAGACAATGGCTTTGACAACACCTTTACAATAACCGCGGGGAATGACCGGAAATACTTTCATTGCTAATCACCTCAACCTTATTATACCACATTTTTTAGGTTAAGGAAGGTAAGGTTTAGGAATTGTATTAGGATTTTCAGCTGTATTCTCTATTGGTTTTATATCTATAGGCTCATTGTCGATGGGTTCATCATTCGTTGTACTATTGATACTTTTCATAGCTTGAGCAACTTTAAAAACAGTTTTGGCATTGGCTAAGACCGGTTGAATTTGATAAACTAAAGGAATAATTCTAGTAGCTGTGGTTATGCCTTTTTGAGCGGCTCTTAGCGTTGAGGCTAATTTTGGTTTAGTCATTTGCTGTTTTAAAAATAGCTGTGGTTGTGATGGGACGATTGGCTGATAGTAATAAGTAGGGTAACTAGGTGCCTCATAAAAGTTATTTTCAGGATATGGGTAATTTGGATATCTATTCATAAATAAAACCTCCTATACTTTATGATATGCTTCAATTTTTATTGTGTGAGGGATTTGAAATTATTTAAAAAATAGTGTATAATAGCCAAGAAATGAAGAAAGGAAGTGACTTATGAAAAAGTTTGAACATATGAATTTAAAACCGTTTGTAACACAAGTGATTGAACAAATGCACTTTGAGAAGGCAACACCTATTCAAGAGGCGGTTATGCCTTTAATCAAAAAGAAAAGAGATGTCATCGGTATTTCTCAGACAGGAACCGGTAAAACGCATGCCTTTTTAATACCTTTAATTGAAAATATTAGATTAGATGATGCCTGCGTTCAAGTTGTCATTACAGCTCCAACACGTGAATTAGCCGGACAAATTTATGACCATGTTCGTTTATTTATGAAATATGAGCCACGTTTAACTTGTGTTTTAATGATAGGGGGCAAAGATCGGCAAAAGGCTATCGCTAAATTGACAACCCAACCGCAAATTGTTATCGGGACACCCGGACGTATTCGCGATATATCTATCGAGCAACAAGCTCTAAAGATTACAACTGCCGATGTCTTTGTGGTAGATGAAGCTGATATGACATTAGATTTGGGATATTTAGAAGATATTGATGCGGTTGCGGGTAAAATGAAAGATAATTTACAGATGTTAGTGTTTAGTGCAACCATTCCGCAAAACTTAAGACCATTCTTAAGAAAATATATGTCATCTCCGGAAATTGTCGAGATTGATGCGAAAAAAGCTTCAGTTGATAATGTCGAACATATATTAGTTTGGACTAGACATCAAGAGCGTTTTGATGTTTTAACTTCACTGATTGACCAATTAGACCCTTATTTATGTTTGATTTTCTGTAATACAAGAAAAGAGGCTAGCCTAACTGCTAAAAAATTATATGATTCAGGTATGAAAGTCGGTGAAATTCACGGAGATTTAGAACCTCGTGAAAGACGCAGTATGATGCGCCGAATTAGAAATAATGATTTTCAGTACATTGTCGCAACAGACATTGCAGCGCGTGGTTTAGATATTGATGGGGCAAGTCACATTATCAATATGGGCTTTCCTAGTGAGTTGGATTTCTATATTCACCGTTCCGGAAGAACAGGGCGAGGTAAATACACCGGACTTTGTTATAGCTTATATGATACCAAAGACGAAAAAGTTATCAAAGCTCTAGAAACTAGAGGCATCAACTTTAAAAACATGGAAATCAAAAACGGTGTTTTGACAGATATCGGACAAAGGGAACGTCGTAAAAACCGTGAACGTCAAACATCGGCTTTAGAGAATGAAATTCAAAAAATTGTGCGTAAACCAAGCAAAGTTAAGCCGGGTTATAAAAAGAAAAGACAAAGAGAAGTTCAGCAATTAGTCAGAAAACAAAAGCGGGCGATTATTCAGGCAGATATTCGCCGTCAGAAAAAAGAAAGAGCTAAGAAGGCTCAGGCTGAACGGTCAAAAATCTTAAGAGGAGAAGAATAAAATGTTGAAGATTGGAAGTCATGTTTCGATGAATGGTAAAGAAATGTTGCTAGGCTCTGTTAAAGAAGCGCTAAGCTATAAAGCCAATACCTTCATGTTTTATACGGGGGCACCTCAAAATACATTCAGAAAACCGGTATCGGCTTTACGTAAAGAAGAAGCTTTTGCTTTAATGAAAGAGGCGGGAATTAAACCTAGTGATGTTGTTGTCCATGCCCCATATATTATCAATTTAGCCAATAGTGTTAAACCGGAAACATATCAATTAGCTGTTGATTTTTTGGCGCAAGAAATAGAACGATGCGAAGCATTGGAAATGACACGTTTAGTTTTACACCCCGGAAGTCATGTTAAGGCGGGTGCTGAAATCGGAATTGAGAAAATCATTGATGGTTTAAATAAGGTCATCAAAGAAGATATGACTGTCAAAATTGCTTTGGAAACCATGGCAGGTAAAGGTTCGGAAGTAGGACGAAGCTTCGATGAAATTCAACAAATTCTAGCCGCTTTAAAATATCCTAACCATGTAGGTATTTGTTTAGATACTTGTCATTTACATGATGCCGGGTATGATTTGAACGATTTTGATGCTATTTTAAAGGAAGTTGATGAAAAAATCGGTTTAGATAAAATCTTAGTGGTGCATATCAATGATTCTAAAAATCCAAGAGGAGCTCATAAAGATAGACATGAAAATATCGGATATGGTTATATTGGATTTGATACGCTTGCCAAAATTGTCCATCATCCTTTATTAGATGATGTGCCTAAAATCCTTGAAACACCTTACGTTAATGAACAAGCACCGTATGAATTAGAGATTGAAATGTTAAGAAAAAAGACATTTATAGAAGGCTTGAAGGAAAGATAATTCCTCAAGTCTTTTTTTGTAAACGTTTTTATTTCAACAATTGTGAAAAAATCATAGACTTTATGAAACAAATCCACTAAAATAGGACTGTAAAATTACACGAAAGTGAGGAGATAGTATGAGTGGTTTTTTTGGTGTAGCCTCAAAAGAAGATTGTGTCATGGATTTATTTTTTGGAACAGATTACCATTCGCACTTAGGAACAAGACGAGGTGGAATGGCTGTTTACGGTGAAAGAGGGTTTGTACGCTCGATTCACAATATTGAAAATTCACCTTTTAGAACAAAGTTTGATACTGATTTAGATCAGTTTGTAGGAAATATCGGAGTGGGCTGTATTTCAGATAGTGAAGCTCAGCCTTTATTAGTTAATTCACATTTAGGTTCTTTTGCGATCACGACAATCGGTCGTATTAACAATATCGATGAGTTGCGTCAATATTGTTTCGACCAAGGGAAAACGCACTTTTTGGAAATGAGTGGGGGTGTGATTAACCCAACAGAAATGGTTGCTGCTTTAATTAACCAAGAAGATGATATTGTGAAAGGTATTCAGCACGCCCAGAATATGATTAAAGGCTCTATGAGTATCATGTTGTTGTTTCCTGATAAAATATATTGTGCTAGAGATAAACTGGGGAGAACACCGGTTGTAATCGGGAAAAAAGAGAATGCTTTTTGCGTTACTTTTGAAAGTTCTGCCTTTATCAATTTAGGTTATCATCACTATAAGGATTTAGGACCGGGAGAAATTGCCTATGTTACAAGCGATTCATTTACACAGTTGGTAAAACCCGGAAAAGATATGAAAATTTGTTCATTTTTATGGGTATATTTTGGTTATCCGACAGCTACTTACGAAGGCATTAACGTTGAGAAAATGCGTTATGACTGTGGCGAAATGTTGGCAAAGCGAGATAACGTCAAAGTAGATTGTGTGGCAGGTGTCCCTGACTCCGGTTTAGCTCATGCCATTGGTTATGCTAATCATTCTGGTTATCCGTTTACCCGTCCATTTATTAAATATACGCCGACTTGGCCTAGATCTTTCATGCCAACCAATCAAAATCAGCGTAATTTAATCGCAAGAATGAAATTGATTCCGGTTAAAGAATTGATTAAAGATAAAACCTTGTTATTGATAGATGATTCGATTGTACGTGGAACACAATTAAGAGAAACGACAGAGTTTTTATACGACAGTGGGGCAAAAGCTGTTCACGTTCGTCCGGCTTGTCCACCTATTATGTATGGCTGTAAATTTTTGAACTTCTCACGTTCAACCTCAGATATGGATTTGATTTCCAGACGTGTCATTCACGAGTTAGAAAACGGTCAAGAAGATGAAGCTATATTGAAAGAATATGTCAATCCGGATAGTCCTAAATATCAGGCAATGGTTGATGAGATCTGTAAAAGAATGAAATTTGCTTCTTTGCGTTATCATCGTTTAGATGATATGATTGAAGCAATCGGCTTACCGGCTTGTAAATTATGTACTTATTGTTTTAATGGCGAAGAATAGAATTAGGAGCAGAATGTACTTCAAAATCTGCTCCTTTTAGTATGCGACAAAAATAAAAGGTTCAGAATTATTCCTGAACCATAGCTAAAATTTCTTGTTTTAAAGTTTCTACGAGATCTTCTTGCTTAACTTTCTTGATGATTTTGCCTTTTTTGAATAATAAACCTTCTCCAACACCACCGGCGATACCGATGTCGGCATTTTTAGCCTCACCAGGACCATTGACAGCACAGCCCATAATTGCTACGGTGATAGGCGCATGAATCGTATTTAAGAAAGCCTCAATTTCTTTTGCGACAGGGATTAAGTCATATTGAATCCTTCCGCAAGTCGGACAAGAAACTAAATTAGGGGCATCGTTTAATAAATCAAAGTTTTTTAGCAACTCTCTAGCAACACGAATTTCTTCGATGGGATCATCACTCAATGAAACACGAATGGTATTGCCAATACCTTCATGTAATAAAATACCCAAACCGGCACTAGAGCGAATAGCTCCGCCAAAAGCTGTTCCCGCCTCTGTAATACCGATATGTAAAGGGTAAGGGAATTCTTGACTAGCTAGCTCATAGGCTTCAACACACATTAACATGGTGCTTGCTTTTAAAGAAATACAAATATCATAAAAGCCTAAGTCCTCTAAAATCTTAACATGACCTCTAGCACTTTCCACCATGGCTTGAGCAGTCGGCTTGCCGTATTTCTCTAAAAGTTTTTTTTCTAAAGAACCGGCATTGACGCCAATACGAATAGGGATATGCTTTTCTTTGCAGGCATCAACAACCATTTTAACCTTCTCAATTGAACCGATATTGCCGGGATTGATTCTAATCTTATCAATACCTGATTCAATGGCGATTAAAGCTAACTGATAATCAAAATGAATATCGGCTACTAAAGGAATGTGAACCTGTTTTTTGATTTCTTTAATGGCTAAAGCATCTTCTTTATCAAAACAAGCCATACGTACAATTTCACAGCCGGCTTTTTCTAATGCCAAGATTTGATTGACGGTCGCTTGAATATCCTTGGTTTTTGTATTAGTCATTGACTGAATAATCACATGATGATTACCGCCAAGCGTTAAGTTTCCTACTTGAATAGGGCGAGTTTCTAATCTGTTCAATTTTATCACCTCATACCCATTATAACATGTCTAAAAAAAAAGAAAACCCTATTGATTATTTTTCAATAGAGTTTACTAATTTTGATAATCTTGATTTCTGTCTAGCAGCATAGTTTTTATGGTGGATGCCTTTAGATACAGATGAGTCTAATTTTGAAGCAGCATGGTTGAAAGCAACGACTGCAGCTTCTTTATTGCCAGCTTCAACTTCAGCTAAAACATTTTTAATCGCAGTTTTTAAACTTGATTTGAATGAAGTGTTAGCTGCACGTTTAGCATTATCATTTTTATAACGTTTAATTTGTTGTTTCATGTTTGCCATTTTCTTTCACCTCGCTTTTTAACTACTGTAATATATTAACAAATTCATATCAAGAATGCAACTATTTTTTAAAAAAAGGCATATAAATCTAGTTATCTATGCATAATAAAAAATGGTGAGATTATGAGAAATTTTATATATCGCAGTGATTTGGCAGTTGATTTAAGAGAAGAAGAAGATTTTACAGCCGATCATCATTATGAAAAACAGATACTCGATCAAATTATCGTTGAGAGAATGACGCTTCATAGCGATGATGAAAGGTACGCTAAAAAGAAAGGGAAGTATGTATCATTAAGTTTTGAAGAGATTTATTTAGAAGAGATTAGAGAGCAATTGATTAAGGTTTTAAATCAGGAAATTGTTTCAATGCTGGCATATTTGAACTTATCCAAGCCACAAAAGGTGCTTGTTTGCGGTTTAGGCAATCAACAATTAGCTTGTGACAGTTTAGGACCTTTATTACAAGATGAGCTTTTGGTCAGTGCTCATTTAAAAGACCATGCCTTAACACCGAATATGCCCAAAGTGGCTTTGTTGATTCCACGTGTTAAAGCGCAAACGGGAATTGAAACATTTGAAATTATTGCTGGGACAATCGAAAAATTTAAACCTGATGTCGTTTTTGCGATTGATGCTTTGGCTACCAAAAACTTAAGCAAGGTTAATCATGTCATTCAGCTATCAAGTGCAGGCATACAGCCCGGCAGTGGTGTGGGTAATCATACAAAATCTTTAAGCACGGAAGCTTTAGGAGTGCCTTTAATTAGTTTAGGTGTGCCTACAGTTGTCGATTGTGCTTCGATTACTTATGATGTTTTGCGATTATTGGAAGATTATTTTGCCAGTCAGATTCAGCGTCCTTATGAGAAACTTAAAGTCGCTAAAAGAACAATCGATCATTTACGTTTGGAAAGAACGCAAAGAGAAATGTTGCTAGGGGAAATAGGTAAGCTGACAGATGACGAAAAACGCTATTTATTAGAGGAAGTGCTTCGTCCGACAAGCCTAAATATGATTGTCATGGATAAAAATACCGATATCGAAATTAAAGAATTAGCTAAAGTAATTGCTCATGCTTTGAATGATACATTTTTAAAGGGATGAAAATCCCTTTTTTGTGTACTTATTTTGCCATAATCCGCATAGATTGAAGTGTATAATGAAAGAGGTGGCAAGATGAAAAGAAATACATGGCTATCTGTTTTGCTTAAAGTAGTCGTCGTTGTTTTTGTTTTAGGTGTTTTACATAAAAATCAATTGTTTGTAAGCTTCGTTAAAGGTGTAGATGTTGGCTATTTAACAAGTTTTAAATCATTTGATGTCCAAGATATCGTAAATGAGCCGTTGCATTTGGTAAGTACCAATGACGCTAGTACAATGCTTGTTCACCAAGTAGATACATCTTCTAAAACAACCTTAGAAGATTCCCCTAAAACAGACAAAAATGAACAAAAGGAACAGAAGACAACACCAAAAAAGAGAATCTATATATATAACACACATCAATATGAAGGGTATCAATCGCATACGGTTATGGACGGAGCAAGGTATCTCAAGGCTTTACTGGAACAAAAAGGCTATGAGGTTATTTTTGAAGAAAATGATTTTGAAGCCTATAAAAGAAAGAATAACATGGATTTAACCGAAACCTATCCTACAAGTAAAATCTTTATGGAGCAGGCTTTAAAAACTTATGGTAATTTTGATTTAATCATTGATTTTCATCGTGATGCGATTGGCAAAGAGGCTTCGACTTTTACCGCAAACAATAAAAGCTATGCGAAACTGATGATGGTTGTCAGTATGTCCTCTAGCAATTATAAAAGCGTTGAAGCTAACAGTGAAAAGATTCATCAGGCTGTTGATGCCATTCAACCGGGGATTATGCGTTCTGATTTTAAAAGAGAAAATGTTTATTATAATCAGCAGTATGCCTCTAAGATGGTTTTAATAGAGGTCGGTGGAATGGATAACACCTATGAAGAAGTCACTAATTCCCTTGATGTGCTTGCCGTAGCTATTGATCACTGTTTAAAGGAAGGGACGATTCAATGAAAAATATTTTAATGGATATTTGCTTAGTTTTGTTGATTTTGATGATTGGCAGTCAAATATTGGATACGAATGCAAATAAGCAACAAATTTTGAATCAGAATATACAAACATTTGAAAAAGATGTTGTTTCAGGTGAGATTAAAGAATACTATACCTTAGCGAAAGAAACAGAGCCTAACAAAGTAAGTCAATTTGTAGAAGGGTTAAGTGATTTTTCTAGAGAGGGTATCAAAGTTTTAGTAGAGGCATTTGCCATCTTGTTTAACGGATTTTAAATAAAATACTTGTTTTCCATGTTCAATAGCTGTTTTCTTTGGTATAATAGAAATGGTGATGAAAATGGAAAAAATAAGAATCGTATTTATGGGAACAGCCGATTTTTCAAAAGCTGTCCTTGAGATGTTAATTGCAGAGAATTACAATATTGTGGGTGTTGTCAGTCAACCTGATAGACCGGTAGGCAGAAAGCATATTTTGAAGCCAACGCTAGTGAAAGAAGTAGCTTTAGAACATCAGCTGCCTTGCATTCAACCGGAAAAAATCAAAACAGATTATCAAGCTATTTTAGATTTGAAGCCTGATTTAATTATTACAGCGGCTTATGGTCAAATTGTACCAAAAGCTATTTTAGAAGCCCCAAGACTTGGGTGTATCAATGTGCACGCTTCCCTTTTACCTAAATTAAGAGGAGGGGCACCGGTTCATCATGCCATTATTGACGGTTATCAAGAAACAGGTGTTACAATCATGTATATGGCTTCAAAAATGGACGCAGGTGATATGTTGGCAAATGTAAAGACTGCGATTAGTCAAGATGATAATGTCGGTATTTTATATGAGCGTTTAACAATCCTAGGAAAAGATTTATTAAAGGATATTTTACCTATGTTTATTGAGGGAAAGTTAACGGCTGTGAAACAAGATGAAGCAGAAGTGACATATGCTCCGACTATCACTAGAGAAGAAGAACATATCTATTTTGATAAGACGGTCGATGAAGTTGAGCGTCATGTTCGTGGCTTAACGCCTTGGCCTTCAGCTTATGCTGTTTATCAAGGAGAAAATATTAAAATTTGGAAAGGGTATGGCATTAAAGATTATGTTTACGCTAAGCCGGGAACTATTATGCAAATTGATAAAACCGGTATCTATGTTGCTTGTCAAGATGGTTTGTACTGTATTGAGGAATTACAAGTTCCAGGGAAGAAACGTATGTCTATTAAAGATTATTTGAATGGGCGCAATCAGTTTATGTTGAATGCTTATTTTGAATAATCACTAAATTTAAGAAAAAAGGCGAAGAAAGGCGATTGATAGAGGAAGGTCAATCATCAGAAATCTTCGTCTTTTAGTTTGGAAATATTCTTGTATAGGATTGATTTTAACGATATTCCACACAATAATAAATAAGCACAGAGAAGTATTTTTTTATTCATAATAGGAATTTAAAAGGCAATATCATACTGTTTTTTTGTTATTTAAATAAAATATATCTTTTCACAAAAAGAATAAATTCTAATTTTCTCTTACACATAAAAGGTAAAAATATGTAAGAAATTTTAAGAGCCTTTATATATGATATAATCATTATAAGGACAAAAGCTCTGTATCAATAATGATTTATATGAGATAAGCAGAGGTTATTTATGTGTAAAAAAACGATGTATAAGGTTATTGCTATACTTTTGGTTTCTAGTCTTTTAGTGGGAATAATACGTAATATTCCTGTAAAAATTCAAGTTGATTTAATTGAACTAAAGGATATAGAAGCTCTATATGACAATAGAAAATTTAGAAAGAAATATGAGATTGAAGCTGTTTTAGCAGGATTGTATAGTGTGAGGGTTGAACTAATTGGTTTTTCTGAAAATAAATTCTACATACAAATGAGGGGAGAATCCAAAAAATATGAGTATCGATATTTGAAAAAACTATCTAATGAAAAAGTAACTTGGTTCATATTTAGTAATGAAAAAATCAGATATAATGATATTTCTGATTTTGGAGAGATAAATCTATATAACTATTCAGTGCCTAATGAAGAAATATATATTTTGGTATTTCCAAATGGATGTGGCATTTTGTTATGTTATTTAAGTATTTTATTAAACCCTTTAAAGCTATGAAGTAGAGAATACAAAAGAAAGTGAAATGTAAAATAATAGGTACTTTCTTAGACGGATAAATTAGCGATGAGGTATCAATAGCTGTGTTTAGTTTATAGATTTTTTATGTTTATTTGACACACGAGGGGACAATTTTTATAAAAAACAAAGTGAAACCGGACAACTGGTTTTTTTTCTTGTTTAAATTTGTTATAATAGAAAAAGAAAAGAGGGATTTGTATGCGCATGGTTGATTTAATTGAAAAAAAGAAACATGGTTCTTCATTGACGCAACAAGAAATTGCTCAAATGATAGATGCTTATATGAAAAATGAAATTCCCGATTATCAAATGAGTGCTTTTTTGATGGCTGTTATTTTTCAGGGAATGGACGATGAAGAAACAGCTAACTTGACATTAGCGATGCAAAGAAGTGGGGAAACCATTGATTTAAGTGAGATTGATGGTATAAAAGTTGATAAACATTCGACAGGTGGTGTTGGCGATAAAACAACGCTAGTATTAAGCAGTATTGTCGCAAGCTTAGGAATTCCGGTCGCTAAAATGAGTGGGCGCGGTTTAGGACATACAGGTGGTACTTTAGATAAACTAGAAGCCATTCCTCATTTTAATATTTCCCTTTCTAAACAAGAGTTTCTTCAGCAAGTTAAAAATATCGGCTTAGCGGTCATTGGGCAAAGTAAAACACTTGTTCCAGCTGATCAACGCTTATATGCGTTACGAGATGTAACAGGTACGGTTAATTCAATTCCATTAATTGCTTCTTCCATTATGTCTAAAAAGTTGGCGTGTGGTTGTGATGCCATTTTATTAGATGTAAAATTCGGCCATGGAGCATTTATGAAAGATGAAAAGGAGGCCGAAAAATTAGCACGTTTGATGATTCAAATCGGAAAACACGCCCATAAAAAAGTCAGAGCGGTTATCTCTAATATGAATGAACCATTAGGTTATACGATAGGCAATATGTTAGAGGTTAAAGAGGCGGTTGAAACCTTGCAAAATCAAGGTGTTGAAGACTTTACGCACTTGTGTTTATTAGAGGCAGCTCATCTATTAGTGATGGCAGAATATGTCGATAATGAAAAAGAGGCTTATGCAATAGCCAGACAACAGTTAGTTAATGGCAAGGCTTATGAGAAATTTAAAGAAATGGTCATAGCTCAAGGTGGCGATGTGAGTTATATTGAGGATTTCTCTAAATATCCTAAGCCAAAATATGCTAAAATATATACAGCCAAACAAGATGGCTATCTTGCCGATATCAATGGCTTATATTTAGGGTTAGCTTGTATGAAAGTCGGAGCAGGTAGAGAAACAAAGGAGGACTGTATCGACCATTTAGCAGGTATGGTTTTAGATGTGAAAACAGGGGCTTTTGTGCATCAAGGCGATCGGCTTTTAACCCTTTACAGTAATCAAGAAATAACATCGGAAATTGATGCGTTGATTAGACAAGCATATACTTATAGTCTAACACCATCAGTACCAAAACAAGTGGTAGAAACGGAGGTTTTATAAATGGCTTTAGATTATATAGATTTAGTTCTTTTCGGGGCAATGTGTTTAGATTTAATATTTAAATCTATTAAGTACAATAAAGTCAAAAAAACGATGGGGAAATGGAAAAGGTACCAATATAATGCCACTAAATTAAGAGATGTTTTATATGTGGTTATTTTAGCTTTATCCGCACTTTTTGTAGGCTATCGGATGTACACTATCATTGCCAAAATTGATTGGCAGTTTCCTAAAATTTGTATTTTGATTCCTTTGATTGATTATTATGTCTTATGGGATTGGTTTTTACATGGCATTTATTATAATTCGAGATATATTTTCTATAAATCAGAATTATATGAGTTTAGAAGGGCTGTGCATATTTATCGTGAGTTAGTAAATGACCACTATGAATATGATATGGTTTATCGTTTAAAAGAAGGCGGCTTAAGAGATGTATTTATTAAGATACCAAATGAAAAAGAAGCGTATGAACTTTTAGCTCACATTCCGTTTGAGGAGGAGCATTGATGAAAAAAGTAGCGGTCTTAGGTACATCTTGTTTAGATAGAGTCATCATGCCTCGTCTAACGCCTAATTTTCAATTTGAAAAAACAACCCAAGTGACAGAAACAGATAGCTTTGGCGGATCAATGCATAACATTGCCTATCATTTAGCCTTATTAGGTGTGAATGTTACGTTTTATACAAAAATAGGCGATGATGCTTTATCATCACAATTAGTTGAAGAAATGAAAGAAGCTAATGTCAATGTAGTGGCTAAAGTAGTTCAAGGTCCTTGTCCTGTTTTCACTTGCCTACAAGATGCCAGTCAAAAAATCTATTTATCTTCAGTTAGTGAAGATTACTTCTATCACGGACAAGATCAGTTAGAGCCTAAGGCTTTTGAGGATATTGCTTATGGGATTACCGATAATAATCAAGATGATTTCTTTTTGCATCTAATGGCTATTTCTCCTAAGACAAAATGGGTTATGAACGCTCGTAAAATTCCTTTAGAATGGTTTAAATATTTAGATGGCTATATTTTGAACCGTGAGGAGATGACAAATTATGATTTTGGAAAGTTAGGTGATGTCGAAGCTTTCGCAAGTCATTGTCTTGGTTTAGGGCTGAATTGGCTGATTGTTACTTTGGATAAAGATGGTTTGGCTTATTTTGATGAAACAGGTGGACTCTATTTTCAATCACTGGCAATAGGCTCAGGTGTAAGTTTAGGCTGTGGAGATGCTTTCAGTGCAGGTTTAATGTATGCCAGAAGCATGGATTTATCAATGCAAGAAGCTATTCAATACGGTTTGAAGGCATCGGCTTTGATTTATAAAAAGTCAACAGCTATATCAAAAGATATTGTTTTGATAAAATAAGATGAATAAATTGGTAGGATTTACCCATATATTAAGTATGGGAGGTTTTGCCAATGAAGAAGAACGATATTATTGAACACTTATTTGATAAAAAAATTATTGATGAAGATACCAAAAGAGGAAAGGTTTATGAAACCTTATCTCAAAAGAGCGTGGGCAGAAATAAGTCTG
>CAJUOR010000022.1 GCA_910588165.1 uncultured Thomasclavelia sp. | reverse complement strand
CATGCGATCAAAGGCGTTTCAGGAAATTTGTCAATTACGCCCGTATATGAGGCTTGAGTTTGGCTTCTAAAAGGGCATATCGGGGTTTAGGTTTGTTTTGATTATAGGTACTATATTGAAAAAATTGCCAATAGCGCTGATATACTTGTTGATTGCGTCCCATCAGCCATAACTCTATTTGCAGCTTGCGATGGTTTAAAACCAAACCAAAACGTAACTGACGTTCTTTTAAATAGGCATTTTGAAAAGGAAAATAGGTGTAGTCTAAGTAGCCTAAAGAAAGTTGTCCGGTTAGATATTCTTGAGGGAAATTCGCTTTTAATCTTGTCATTAAACGGATTAGATGACGATATGTTTCTTGAAATTTATGGGTTTCTAAAATTTTGATATAATCTTCAAACTGTTTTTTCATGTTTCACCTCTCCTTTGAAAAAAGAAAGCAAACGTAATGTTTTGCTTTCTTCATAATATTTTTATTTAAATCAATTTCAAATACTTAAAAGCATTATATAATCCATCATCATTAACATCTGTGGTAATATAATCAGCCGCTTCTTTAATTTCAGGTCCGCCATTCCCCATGGCAACATTAAAAGCACAGCATTCAAACATGGATAAGTCGATTTTCGCATCACCAAAAGAAATCGTGTCTTTAGCATCAGCCTTTAAGTAGTCTAATAAAACCTCGATGGCATGGCGTTTAGTAATACCTGTAGGTCCTAAATCGCCAAATAAAGCTACTTCACCTTTACCGCCCCAAGTATTAGCGATTAAATCAGGGAACTCTATTTTAGAATCTAAATGATCTTGATAAGAGCTTAAGATAAAGCTGATTTTATTGACATCATCTCGATACAAATCTTCACCTTGTAAATGGATAAAGCCATTCACAAAACCACTTGCGGAAGCTTTGGCAGCTTCTAAATCAGCGCCTTTACCTTGAGCGTATTTAATCATGGTCATAGGACCTTGTTCAAGCATATAGTCATTGCAATACATACCGCTATTAGCTTCTAAATAAAAGCCTAAATGTCTTTCATTACACCAATCGACAATATGTTTAACATCTTCTTTAGATAACCCTTGATGCATAACAACTTGCCCATTATCTTCTACATAAGCTCCATTGCCACCAATCATGCCGTCTAAATCACAAAGGTGACGCTGTTCGATTTCAGCTTTGGAACAACCTGTACAAATATAAACCTTATGTCCATTGGCTCTAGCTTGGTCAACAGCTTTAGCGGCAGAAGCAGGAAGTTTAGCTTCATAATCAATCAATGTACCATCAACATCTAAAAATACAATTTTACTCATAACTATTTCCTCCTCATATACATTCATTCTAACAAATCCGACTTCCTTCTTCAATAAGAAAATCAAGAAAGTTAATCGCTTTCATCAATAAGAAATTAACTTTCCTTTGACAAATGTTTTTTTAATCCCGGCTTGATTTACATCAGCTTAGCCTATCAAGTGTAAATTTTCATCAACTATCTCTAATTATCTTTCCAAAGCATTTGAATATGGGGTTGATCATCTTCTAAAAATATATCGGAAACTTGTGTAAAACCGGCTTTTTCATATAGACCCTTCGCATAAACTTGGGCTTCAATTCTAATAGCACGAGCATGATATTTCTTTTGCGCTACTTCAATCCCTTTTAAAACTAACCGCAACCCTAACCCTTGTCTTCTTCGTCTTGAAATAACTCGTCCTAGCGAAGCTTCCGCAAATTTTGCCCCCGGTTCAATTACACGTAAATAGGCTTGTATGCCTTGTTCGTCTTTTAAATAGACATGATAGGCTTTTTTATCGTATTCATCTATATCTTGATACGGACAGTTTTGTTCAACCACAAAAATAGCTGTCCGCCAATAATAAATTTCATATAATTCCTCAATACTCAATTCCTTAAATGTTTTTACAACCACTTCCATACTGCCTCTCCCCTTTCTTTTTTATCATTACACAAACTAAACTATTATGCAACCTTTACCCCAACAAAAACCAGTTTAAGTTTGCTTTGTAATCAAAAAGCACCTAGTCTAGCCTAAGTGCTTCGTTTTTTATTCAAGTTCAAACTGCCCTGTATATAATTGATAATAACGACCTTTTTGAGCTAATAATTCTTCATGGTTACCACGCTCGATAATTTCGCCTTTTTCCAATACCATAATCGCATCAGCATTTCTAACAGTTGAAAGGCGATGAGCAATGACAAATACTGTTCGCCCTGCCATTAATGTATCCATTCCTTTATCAATTAAAGCTTCGGTTCTTGTATCAATCGAGCTTGTGGCTTCATCTAAAATCAAAACCGGCGGATTTGCCACTGCAGCACGGGCAATCGCTAAAAGCTGACGCTGTCCTTGGGATAAGTTAGAACCATCAGAAGTTAAAATTGTTTGATAGCCTTGAGGCAAATGACGAATAAACTGATCGGCATTCGCTAACTGACAAGCTTCAATGACTTCTTCATCAGTCGCATCTAATTTACCGTAACGAACATTTTCCATGACTGTTCCTGTAAATAGGTGCGTATCTTGTAAGACTTCGGCTAAAGAACGTCTTAAGTCATCTTTTTTAATAAGTTTAATATCTATGCCATCATACGTAATTTGTCCGGCTTCAATATCATAAAAACGGTTAATCAAATTAGTAATCGTGGTTTTTCCAGCCCCCGTCGAACCGACAAAAGCAATTTTTTGACCCGGCTTAGCAAACAAATTGATTTTCTTTAAAATCGGGTGTCCTTTTTCATAACTGAAATCTACATCATGGAATCTGACATCACCTTTCATAGCCACTAATTCCACCTCACCATTAGCACGTAGATGACGCCATGCCCATCTGCCTGTCTGTTCTTGAGATTCTACCAATTGACCATTTTCTTCTTTAACACTGCACAAGGTTACAAAACCTTCATCGACCTCAGTTTCTTCATCAATAACAGCAAAAATACGTTCAGCCCCTGCTAGTGCCGCTAAAATGGAATTGAACTGCTGAGAAATTTGACTGATCGGATTAGAAAAACTTCTTGTATATTGTAGAAATGAAGCAATTGAACCGATATCCATCGCACCGGAAATAACTTCCATACCCCCGGCAGCTGCAATTAAGGCATACGTTATATAGGATAAATTATTCATTAATGGACCCAAAATACTAGCGAAAGTATTAGCGCGTGTTGCCACTTCTCTTAATTGGATATTTCTCTCATCGAAATCTTCGATGACTTTAGGTTCATGTGAGAAAACTTTAATGACCTTTTGTCCTTCAATCATTTCCTCAATATAACCATTCAAATTCCCCATAGCTTGTTGCTGTTTCTTAAAATAAGCCCCACTTCGCTTACCGACAAATTTAACTGTTGTAAGCATAATAACCATCATGATGACAATATATAAACAAAGTTTAGGACTTAAGATAAACATCATAGCAAAAGTACCGATAATTGATGTTGTCGAAGAAATCAGCTGTGTAAAACCATTGGATAAAGTTTCACGAATGGTATCAACATCACTGGTATAATGACTCATCAATTCACCATGTGTATGTTTATCAAAATAAGCAATTGGCAAATCCTGCATATGATGAAATAAATCACGACGAATGCGATTTAAAGTACGATTAGAAACCATCATCATTTTACGCTGATAAATATACGTACATAAAGCCCCCGTCAAATAAACGCCTCCCATTAACGCTAACATTCCAATTAATCCAGATAGTTGTTCAAGTGTCGGATTTTTACCAATCCAAGGAGCGATATGGTCATTAATAATAGGCTTTAATAAATAGTTACCAAAAATATTAGCACCACTTGAAAATAAGACAAAGACAGCTACTAAGATTAAAGTCATTTTATCTTGGGCTAAATAATTAAACAAACGCCCTAAGGTTTTCAGTGGATTACTTGGCTTAGCTCGACCTTTCATTCTCATTGCTCAATCCCTCCTTTATTTTGTGAATAGTAAACTTCCTGATAAATTGGATTATTTGCCAAAAGTTCCTCATGCGTTCCAACGGCATTGATCATGCCATTATCCATCACTACGATGCGATCGGCTGATTCAATTGACGAAATACGCTGAGCAATAATTAAAGTTGTTGTTTCTGATAGATTTTCTTTGAAAGCCTGACGAATTTTAGCATCGGTAGCTGTATCGACAGCTGAAGTTGAGTCATCTAAAATAATAATCTTAGGTTTTTTCAATAAAGCTCTTGCGATAGTTAAACGCTGTTTTTGTCCCCCGGACACATTAACACCGCCTTGCCCTAAATCCATTTGATATTGACCCGGTAAATCTTGGATAAACTCATCAGCACAAGCTTGACGACACGCTTCTTCGATTTCTTCAAAGGAAGCCTTGGCATCACCCCAACGCAAATTCTCCTCAATACTTCCTGAAAATAGGACATTCTTCTGTAAAACCATCGAAACGCCATCTCTTAAGGTCTTTAAATCATAATCTTTGACATTATGTCCACCGACAATGATTTCCCCCTCATTAACATCGTATAGTCTTGCAATCAATTGAACTAATGAAGTTTTACTTGAACCGGTTCCTCCGATAATACCAATCATCTCGCCTGATTGAATCGTTAAATCAATATTTTTCAATACGCGATCATCGGTGTCTTTTTTATATCCGAAACCTACATTTTTAAATACGATTGAGCCATCTTCTAACTGATATTCCGGGTGAGGTCCATCTAAAATATCAACTGTTTCATCTAAAACTTCAATGACACGTGTTATAGAGGCACTTGAAATTAAAACATTTACAAAAATCATAGATAGCATCATCAATGCCATTAAAATCTGTGTGATATAAGTGATGAAACTCATCAATTCTCCTGTCAGCATGGAGCCTTCAATAACCAAGTTACCCCCAAACCATAAAATAGCGATAATACAAAAATAAGTTGCTAATTGCATGATGGGCATATTAAAAATTACAATCTTTTCGGCTGCAATACTAGCCTTCATCAAACCATCATTGGATTCAGAGAATTTTTCTTTCTCATGTTTAGCCCGCACAAACGCTTTGACAACGCGAATAGAAATCAAATTCTCCTGAATAGAATGATTTAACGCATCGTATTTTGCCAGCATGGCTTCAAACCGTGGGAAAGCCATCTTAACAATCATAAATAAAGCGATAGCTAAAACAGGTACAACACATAAAAAGACAGTGACTAATTGACTGTTAATCATACTAGCCATAAAAATAGCAAACACTAGCATCACCGGTGATCTTAATGCCATTTTATTCAACATCATAAACATATTTTGAATGTTGCTGATATCTGTGGTTGTACGTGTTACCAAAGAAGCTGTACTGAAATGATCGATATTCGCAAAGGAAAATTGCTGAATTTTATCAAATACCCCTTTCCTTAACTGTGAACCAAACCCCATACTTGCCTTTGCTGAAAGCCATGAAGCCCCAGCCCCACAACAAAGTGAGATAACGGCAATGCCAATCATCAACATTCCCATTTGAATAACATAATCTAAATCATTATTAGGAATACCCACATCGACAATCTTAGCCATTAAAAACGGCATACATAATTCTAAAACAGCCTCACCAATCATACATAAACAACAAAGCAAGGCATATTTCCCATAACCTTTAAGGTAAGGTTTTAATTTTCTAATCATCTTATTCCCCCTTCTCAAATTCTTTTAACTTTTCAATGATGTTATCTAACACCTTCTCAAAAATTTCCAATTCATTTTGGGCGATATCTTTCATAATCGCATGATCGGATTGGTCAAAATGTTCCACACAAAATCTGCGGGCTTCTTTACCTTTTTCAGTTAAACTCAGTTGGTGCGAGCGTCTGTCTTTACTGCTCACAATACAAGTCAAATATCCATTCTTTTCTAAGCGTTTAACACTATTGGTCATAGAAGCGGCACTGACGTGTAACTTATTAGCAACTTCCTTTTGTGAAGCCGTACCTAGCTCATCTAATACATCTAAAATCGGAAATTGACCATCAAACAATCCTAACTCATTGATAATTGCCTCAATACGTTTTCTATGCAAATGTTTTGCAAATCCTAACTTCCAAAAAATATGACGATGCTCCATGATGTCCTCCTCTAATAGTTAATCAATTAACTATATTTTATATTATATGCTTTTAAAAAATAAATGTCAATTAGTTAATCAACTAATTATTTTCTGTTTTTGAAAATTATAAATGTCAATTTACATATTTCCTCTAATTATTCGCTCTATACAAGCATACTTATGAACAACAAATTTATTCCAATTACCTCATCTTATCGCTTTAAATGATTTTACACAATGCTTCTTTTGTCTTGAACAGTGATAAGGACAAAATCAAAGGCAAAAAAATCCCTTGTTTCAGCTCATAAGCGCAAAAGCAAGGGAATTTATATAAATTTTGATATTTAATAAGCGATAAATCTTGCAAAATCAAGGAATGATGGAAGATTTAGATTTTTAATCTTGATTAAAGATTTCTTCATTTAACATACCTTCTGATTTAGCTACATATAAAGCCGTTGTGCTATCTCCCACAACATTTAAAGAAGTCACTAACATTTCAATTGGGCGATTGATAGCTAAAATAAGTGAGTAAGCCATCAAAGCACCTTCATTGACATAACCCATACCGGAAAGAATTGTAAATAAGATAACCGCTCCGGCACCAGGTGCTGCAGGTGTTCCGATAGAAGCCACCAAGGCTAATAAAGCGATGACGATGACAGAACCGAAAGTAACTTCATATCCACCACATGAAGCCACGAAAATGGCGGCAATGGTTTGCATAATCGCTGTTCCGTCCATATTGATAGTCATACCCATCGGTAAAACAAATGAAGCAATTTCATCACTAACCCCTAATTCTTCTGTCACTGTTTTTTGATTTAACGGTAAAGTTGCAGCACTTGAAGATGTAGAAAAACCAAATACGGCAACCTTTGCGATTTTCTTTAAGTATTTAATAGGATTTAAGTGTGTTACAGCTGCCATTAAAGTCGGATAACCTAATAACAAGAAAGCAAATAAAACAAGCGTTGTCGTAATAACATATGTAAATGCCGGACGCAAATGTTCAATTCCATAAATCGCAAATGTTCTTGTAATTAAGACGAAGATAGCGATTGGACCGAATTTGTTAATGACAAAACTTAAGAAAGTTACCACAATATCATTGACTTCTTGTAATAATTTCTTAACGATTTCAATACGTCCGCCTAAGGTGTTCATCGCCAAACCTGTAACTACGGCTAAGAAAACGATTGATAAAACCTTACCGTTGTTACCGAAAACAGATACAATATTGTTTGGTATAATGCCTAAGAATACATTCAAAGGATTTGAACCTGTCGAACCGGTTGCTTGACCTACACCTTCCACAACCACTTCAAAGCCACCGGCATTATAAACAAAAATACCGATTGTACCTGCAATCAATAATGCCAATGAAGTTGTAAACATAAACCAACTAATAGTTTTACCTGAAATTCTACCTAATTTCTTTGTATCTGTCACGCGACAAATAGCCATCGCAATTGAAGTAAAAACCATTGGGACAATGATTAACTGTAATGAATTGACGAATAATTGACCTAGGATATAGAAAATACCGATAGCACTTTCCGCTCCCTCAACTGTAATATCCTGAAATAATATTTTGTTGATGGTTTGCCATGTTTCCGCATTTCCATTCGCATTTAAAGTTTCACGCAGAAACATAAAGCCACCGCCGGCAATTAACCCTAAGACTAAAGCCACCGCCATTTGAATAGCAAGTTTATTTCCCTTCTTCTTCATAAATTCTCCCCCTTTTTTTAAAAAAAGACCGTATGCGAGTGCATAAGGTCTAAAAAAACTGTGTTATATTCCTTACGCACCTCTCTGGATGTGTTTCAAGGTCTTTGATTTTCCGTAAAAATTATAGTCTTATTGACATCTTTTGTCAATATAAAAAGGCGGAAAATCCGCCTTAATCTTATCTTTCTAATGCATCGACATTTTTATCTTTAACCACAACATCGTGTGCGCCACCCTCAACAATAGAAGTAGAAGATACTAAAGTTAAGCGTGCATTCTGTTGCAATTCAGGAATACTCAAAGCTCCACAGTTACACATCGTTGATTTAACTTTGCTTAATGTCTGTAAAACATTGTCATGTAAGTGTCCTGCGTAAGGTACATAAGAGTCAACGCCTTCTTCAAATGATAATTTCTTTGAACCACCTAAATCATAACGTTGCCAGTTTCTAGCACGGTTAGAGCCTTCGCCCCAATATTCTTTCATGTATGTACCATTAACTGTAACTTTCTTAGTTGGAGATTCTTCAAAACGTGAGAAGTAACGTCCTAACATCACGAAATCAGAACCCATCGCTAAGGCTAATGTCATATGATAGTCGTAAACAATACCACCATCTGAACAGATAGGGATGTAAATACCTGTTTCTTCAAAGTATTCATCACGAGCTTTAGCTACTTCGATAACAGCTGTCGCTTGTCCACGCCCGATCCCCTTTGTTTCACGAGTGATACAGATAGAGCCCCCACCGATACCGATTTTAATAAAGTCTGCACCGGCTTTAGCTAAGAACAAGAAGCCTTCTTTATCTACAACGTTACCTGCACCGACTTTAACACTATCACCATAATGTTCTCTAATCCAAGCGATTGTTAATGCTTGCCATTCAGAGAAGCCTTCAGATGAATCAATACATAAAACATCGGCACCTGCCTCAACTAAAGCAGGAACACGCTCAGCATAGTCACGTGTGTTGATACCTGCACCAACGATATAACGTTTTTCGTTATCTAATAATTCCATTTGATTTTCTTTATGATCATCATAGTCTTTTCTGAAAACCAAGTATTTTAAACAATCGTTTTCATCAACGATTGGTAACGTATTTAATTTATGTTCCCAGATGACATCGTTAGCTTCTTTCAATGTAAGACCTTCTCTGGCATAGACTAAATCCTCAAAATGCGTCATAAATTCAGAAACTTTTGTATCTTTTGCCATACGGCTGACACGATAATCACGGCTTGTAACTAAGCCTAACAACTTACCGTTAGATTTCCCGTTTTCTGTTACAGCCATTGTAGAATGACCAGTTTGATCTAATAAATCTAAAACATCTTGGAGTGTTGCATCGGGTTTGATATTAGAATCGCTGACTACAAAACCAGCCTTATAATTTTTAACACGAGCCACCATAGCTGCTTCATCCTCAATAGATTGTGATCCATAAATAAATGAAACGCCACCCTCTTTTGCCAAGGCAATTGCCATATTGTCATCTGAAACAGCCTGCATAATTGCAGATACCATAGGGATATTCATTGTAATTGCAGATTCTTCACCTTTTTTAAACTTTACTAAAGGTGTTTTCAAACTTACATTCGCAGGGATACATTTTGATGAAGAATATCCCGGAACAAGTAAATATTCACCGAATGTGTGTGAAGGTTCTTTAAAGAAATAAGCCATGTTTTTTCTCTCCTTTTCTGATGTGTTTTTTTGTATTTTCTTAATTATAAACCTTTTAGACGAAATGTCAATGCTTTTTCTCAGAGAAAAATTGTGTGTTTATCATCATTTTTTAATATTTCAAAGAAGTTTTTAAATAGCGTAAATCAAGCTTGTCAAACCTTGAAATTTTCTAAAAAACGACACTTTTTTATTGTAAAACTATTATTGAGCTTCTTTAACTGATTTTTCGATAAATTCTAATACTTTATCTAAAGGTACCTCTTGGTGCAAAGAACCATCACGCATTTTAATTTCTAAAATCTGCTTTTTCAAATTGCGTGGACTAACAATAATACGTATAGGCACACCTAATAAATCGGCATCACTAAACATCGCACCCGCACTCACATGACGATCATCATAGATGACTTCAATCTGTTGATGTTTTAAATCTTGGTATAGCTTCTCAGCTACTTGCTTAACCTCTAAAGCATCACTTCTTAAAGCACAAATATGTACTTGCCAAGGTGCGATAGCCATAGGCCAAATAGGACCATATTGATCATGTCTTGCCTCAACAAGAGAAGCGGCTAAACGTCCTATCCCTATGCCATAACAGCCCATCAATGGATAGTGTTGCACACCATTTTGATCCACATAAGTCATTCCCATAGATTTTGTATATTTATCGCCTAATTGAAAGATATTGCCTACTTCAATTCCTTTTTGAATTTGTATGCCATTTTGTCGACAGGCTGGACAAATAGCACCTTCTTTAATCTTACTAAAATCAAAGCAGTCGGTAATCTGTAAATCTCTAACCACAGATAACCCCTGATAATGCTTATCTATTTGATTTGCCCCACAAACACAATTCTCTAAATGCTTTAACGAATTGTCATATAATACCGTTGCCTTTGTATCTAACCTATAGGGTCCGATAAAGCCGGCACATAGATGATTTTCCGATAATGTTTGATCATTGGCTAACTCAATTTCAAAGCCTAAATGACGGGTTAATTTGCTTTCATTCACTTCCAAATCGCCACGTATAAAGATAACGATGGCATCATTTGTTGCCTTTTTTTGATAAACCACAGCTTTGATCACCTGTTTTAAATCAACAGCTAAAGCCTTAACCAAACCCTCCATTGTTTTGATATTAGGCGTTGCGATTAGCTCTAAATCCTTTCTTTCCTTTATCTCATTTTGTACATCATGATAAGCTGCCTCAACATTTGCGTGGTAGCCACAATGTGGACAAACAGCAATACTATCCTCGCCTATCTCATTAAGCAACATAAATTCATGCGAAATATTACCGCCCATCATTCCGGAATCTGAGGCAACTGAAATCACTTCCGGTAAGCCAACACGTTCAAATATACGATGATAAGCTTCTAAACAGCGTTGATAGTAAGCTTCTAAATCTTCTTGCGTTAAATGAAAAGAATAAGCATCTTTCATCGTAAATTCACGCACCCGAATCAACCCGGCACGTGGTCTTGCTTCATCTCTGAATTTAGTTTGAAATTGATAAATCATCAATGGATATTTTGTATAGCTTTGCGCATAATCCTTAACAAGCATAACAGCTGCTTCCTCATGCGTCATCGCTAATACATAAGGTGTATGATGTCTATCTTCAAAACGCAACAACTCACTTCCAACGCTTGTATAACGATTAGACATCTGCCAATAACTTGCGGGTAAAACAACAGGTAAACTTACTTCCTGACCGTCTAATGCGTCCATTTCTTCACGAATAATCTGCTCGATTTTTCTTGTCACTCTCTTTAATGGCAAATAAGAAGCATAAATCCCATTGGCAACATTTTTCATGTATCCGCCTCTTAGCATCAAGGCGTGACTATCGACCGTGCTTTCCATTGGTTTTTCTTTAAATCTTTCTCCGATTAACATAGCTAATTTCATTGATTATCTCCCCTTTCCTTGAAAATAAAAAGCCCTAAATAGACATATAGCTATTTAGGGCGAACAAGAAAGCCCGTGGTACCACCTAATTTCGGTTTAAACCGCACTTCAAGTACAAACATACTCTATCTCTGTTACGGGAGAACCCGACGAAGTTTACTTGATTTTCATCTTTCCTTTCGTAGCTCAAAGACTGGTTCAACATTGATTCTATAAAGGCTTGCACCGTCCGCCTTCTCTCTACCATTTCCTCAATATTTACTGTTTCTTGTCATCGCTTTTCTATATTCAACACCATTATTCTAACACAAACAAAAGGAATGTCAATCTCTTTTCCTTGTATAAACAACATTCACAAAAGCCCCATCTTGATAGCTTTTAACAAAATCAAGATTTCGACTTTGTGTCTGCGTAAATAATCTAATGCCCTCTCCTAATAAGATAGGAGCAACTGTCAAATGATAAATATCAATTAAGTCCTCCTTGCGTAATTGTTCAATCACATTCGCACCGCCGCAAATCCATATATCTTTACCGGATTGGTGTTTTAAATCGTTGATTAAACTAACTAAATCGCCTCGGTAAAAAATAATATTCTCTTTATTTTCTAATGTTTGATGGGTTAAGACATAAGTTAAACATTGTTTATAAGGCCAAGCATTTGGCGAAAGTTCTTGAATCACTTGTGTATAAGTTGTTTTTCCCATAATAACAGTATCAATAGTTTGAATAAAATTATCGTAATCATAGCTGATGTAATCAGGTAGCTGACAGTTATCCAACCACTCAACACCTCCATGAATATCCGCAATATAACCATCTAAACTAACCGCAATATACAGTTTGACTTTTCTAGGCATTCAAGGCCCCCTTTCCCAAATAAACAAAGGTCAGTATTTATCTGACCTCTGTAAGACATTCATCTATTTTTTCTTGAATACGACTTTTAACTAATCGTGCTATTTCTTCTGTCGACATATCCTGATATTGTTCATAAGTAATCGGTGTTAGATAATGAAGCTGCGGATAAACAGCTCGACAACTATTCTCATCAAAAACTTTAAAACAGTCAATCATAGCGACGGGCACAATCGTTGCTTTCGCATTGACAGCACTTTTAAAAGAACCGCCTTTAAATTCACCCATCGTATTTCCCATTTTAGAGCGTGTCCCTTCCGGAAAAATGATACAGTTAATGCCGTTTTTTAAATCATCTGTGACTGCTCGGATCACTTGCATAGACTGTCTTAGATTTTGACGATCCATCGCATGAGCTTTGAGTAATTTAATCAAATCTTTCACAAAAAAGACATTTATCAACTCGATTTTAACAACCGCAGTTGTAAAACGAGGGTGACTATCACAAAGCAAAACAGCGTCAAATAACCCTTGATGATTAGGCGCTATTAAATAGCCATCTTCACTAGGTAAATTCTCAATACCACTAACTGTCGGCTTAATACTGCCATGTTTTATAATCCAAGCACATATCTTTTGAGCTAAGGCATAGCGTTGTTCACGACTGACACTCTCATCTTCCTTTATTTTTTGCAGTTGGATAAACCATATTGGAAGAGAAAACAAGCCACGCACAATCAGCATTGCGATTCTTAACATGATGACTTCCTCCGGTATATTTCTAATTGGAAAGTTTCTTTGGGTTCGATACTTTCTAATTCATATAAATCCTCAAACTCCGGAAACCATACATTTCCTTCGTAATCTCCGGGAATTCTGGAAAGAATTAAACGATCACCATAAGGCAAGGCACAACGATAAACACTTGCCCCACCGCAAATGTATAAATCTTCTTGCCTTTCTTGATATTCTCGAATCACTTTTTCTAAATCTGTGGCACAACTGACATTTTCAGGTAAATCATACAACATCTCAAAGCTTAAGACAATCGTATGGCGTTTAGGTAAAGGTTTCCCAATCGCTTCATACGTATTTTTACCCATTAAAATAGTTTTCCCTATGGTTAACGCTCGAAAATGTTGAAAATCTTCTTTGTTATGCCATGGTATATGGTTAGCTGTTTTATCAGTTCCAATCAGATTGTTTTTGTCTGTTGCCACTACAATATCAATCATTTAGACACTCACCTTTCCGACTAACTTGCCGTGACTTTGATAGTCTTTGATTTTAATATCCTCAATCTTAAAATCAAAAATACTCTTTACTTCCGGATTTAAAATCAACTGACATTTTGGATAAGGTTCTCTTTGAAGCTGTTCTTTCACAACATCAAAGTGATCTTTATAAATATGAGCATCTCCGACCGTATGCACAAATTCTTTAGCTTCATAACCGCACACCTGAGCTAACATTGTGGTAAATAAAGCATAAGAAGCAATATTGAAAGGCACCCCTAAGAAAGTATCCGCACTTCGCTGATATAACTGACATGACAAATATTTGTGATCATTGCTGACATAGAATTGCAAGAAAGCGTGGCAAGGCGGTAATGCCATCTTATCTACTTGGGCAGGATTCCAAGCACATATAATATGGCGTCTTGAGAATGGATTATTTTTTAAATCTTCCACTAACTTAGCAACCTGATCCACACCCTCATCATTAAAATCACGCCATTGTTTACCGTAAACCGGACCCAATTCACCAAATTCCTTAGCGAAAGCTTCATCGTTTTTAATTTTATCAATAAATTCTTCCATACTTTCGCCTTGATAGGCTTCACTTTTGGTATATTTTTCATAAGGCCAATCGTTCCAAATTTTAACGTTGCGATCAACTAAATACTTAATATTCGTATCACCTTTAATAAACCACAGTAACTCCTCGGCAATCGGACGCAAGAACATTTTCTTTGTAGTGAGTAAAGGAAAACCATCTCTTAAATCGTAACGTGCTTGATAACCGAAAACACTTCTTGTCCCAGTTCCTGTTCGATCATCACGATCTTCTCCATTTTCTAAAATATAACGACACATATCTAAATATTGTTTCATTCTTTTTCACCCTTTCGTTCACCCTATTATAACATATCACCTAAAAATCACAAGCTTTGACTTGCTTTCTTTGCCTGTTTATTGAAGTCTGCCATTTCTTGCCATAGACGAGCCTTCAAATCACTTAAATCAATATGACATAACTTCTTATCTTTAACTAACTGTTTACCTGCCACATAAACGTCTTTGACATTTGAGGCATTGGCACTATAAACAATAGCGGCATAGGGATCATGAATCGGAAACATATTCACACTATCTGTTTCAATTAAAATAAAATCTGCTTGCTTGCCTTTTTCCAAAGAACCGATTTTATCTTCTAAATGTAGTGTTTTAGCGCCTTTAATCGTCGCTAATTTAACGATTTCAGGCGATGGAAAAGCAGCTCTATCCTTTAACCATGTTTTATGGAAAGAGGCAAATAACCGCATCTGCACAAATAAATCTAATGTATTGCCACTCGATGGTCCATCTGTGCCTAAACCAACGGTAACACCTGCTTTAAGAAGGGCTTGAATCGGAGCAACACCTTTCCCGGCTTTTGTATTTGAACCGATGCAATGCGCTAAAGTAACACCATACTGCTTCATCAATTGAATATCGTGTTTCGTCAAATGAATACCATGAGCCATAATCAAACGGTTGCTTAAAACACCGATACTTTCCAAGTATTCAACCGGTGTCATCTGATATTGGTCTTTAAACAACTGCATTTCATAATCCATTTCCGAAATATGCATCATCCAAGGCAAACGATATTTTAAAGACAGTGCATTTACCTTTTCTAAAACTTCTTTTGAAACAGTATTGGTCGCATGAGGGGCAAGCATAGGTGTTACCAAAGCCTTTTGAGGCATTTTAGTCATTGTTTCAATGATATCAAAACCACCAAAAGCTTCTTTTGTATCGCATGTCTTAAAATCAATCAACGTTTCGCCCAATAAAGCTCGCATACCTGTTTTTTGTACGACATCAACTAATTGATCTTCAAAATAATACATATCGGCTAAGCACGTAACACCTCCTAAAAGCATTTCCGCTATGGCGTATTCCGTACTTAAACTCGCTAATTTTGAAGTCATACAAGCATTTTCTAAAGGGAATAGGAAGCGTCTTAAACGATCCGGACAATCATCACCTAAAGAACGAAAAGGAATCATTCCCGCATGGGTATGTGTATTGATCATACCGGGCATTAAAATCGCCCGTTTGCCATCAATAATCTCCCCTGAAAAATTTTCAGGAGAACCACTACCCACCTCTAAAATTGTATCGTTTTCAAAAATAAGATAGCCATTATCATAAGTATCCATTTTTTCATTCATCGTTAAAACGATAACATTTTTAACTAATGTTTTCATGTTCTGCCTCCTCAACGATTAAAGGAATGATTTTTTGTGTTCTCACTTCAATCATACCTACATCTGTAATTTTAATTTCAGGCGAAGCCGGCAACGATAACGTCGCAAATGACATAATCGGATTCATGTGATGATAGCCAGCTTCTTCCATCAAGTCAGCGACCTTTTTTAACTGCTCAGCTAAAACTTCAATCGGCTGGTCGCTAACGATGCCACCGATTGGTAAAGGTGTTAAGGCTTGTTGATTAGGTGTGCAAACCCCATAGCCTCCATTGACCTCGTATACGGCATTAGCTATTTGCAACATCAAGGAAGGCTCATTGCCCATAACCATAAAATTATGATGATCGTGTGCCCAAGTCGTAGCGACAGCTGCCTTTTGCGTGAAAGCACCTTTTACCAACGCATAGCTATGATGATGGTTTTTCCCATAACGTTCAAAAACACAAATTAAGGATAATCCCGCTTTTTGATAGTTAATTACACCCTCATTGACTTCTAATACTTCCTCGATACGCTTAGTAAAAGTAGAATTTGGGAAGATTTCAATCACATTTACCTTAACATGACTTCCCTTAACCTTTGGCAATTGGAAATCTTCTAATTGAAATGGTTTTAATTGAAGACTGTGGTAAAAATCTTTGGGGAAATGTGGTTGTGGCAAAACTTGAGGATAGTGTTTTTGACCCATTTTATAAACTTCTAAACAAGATAAATTACCTAAATCCTCTAATAAAATAAAGTCCGCCTGTTTGCCGGGGGCAATCATACCTCTATCATCTAAATGCATACGCCTAGCTGGTGTATATGTGGCACAATAAATGGCTTTTTCGATAGGCATACCGCACAACACGGCTTTTTTAATCACTTCATTGAGATGTCCATGAACTAAATGATGAGGCATTGTATCATCTGTCACAAAAGCAATCATCTCATAAAGCTCATGTTTGACAATCGTATTGATATTTTCAGGGGTAATACTTTTCCCCTGCATTTCAATAAACATTCCTTTGCTTGTTTTCTCTAAAATAGATTCAGGCGTCTGTTGTGTATGATCGGCATCGACACCGCAATATAAATAATAAGATAAATCTTGCCCGGATAGTTTCGGACAATGTCCTTCAATACATATATCAGGTCGTAACTTTTTACATAGAGCAATCATCTCTTTAATCTTTGAATGTTCACTTTGCATATCCACAAAATTCATGACTTCACCTAAGCATTTAATTTTCGGATGAAACAACAAAGACTTAACATCTTCTAAATCAATCTTGCCTCCGGTTGTTTCTAAATGACTATTAGTAGAAGGAACAGAAGAAGGAATACCGAAAAATATATCTAAGTTCTTGACATTATTTAAAAAGACGTTGACTCCCTCTAATCCTTTCACGTTGGCAATTTCATGCGGGTCAATCACGCAGGTTGTTGTTCCGTGGCATAGCACTGCCTCATAGAACATCGCCGGATATGTCATAGAGCTTTCGGCATGTGTATGAATATCAATTAGCCCCGGGAGCATATATTTACCTTGTCCATCTATGACTTGTTGCGCTTCAATATTCAGCCGGTCTTCTATAAGGTAAAAGACATGACCCCTAAGAGCCACATCTTTTAATTGAAAACAACATATAGATGTATTAAAAACTTGAACGTTTTTAATCAGTAAATCAACATTAGATTCTAGTCGTTTAATGTTTGATTCCATTTTGTAGACCATTCATCCATCAATGGCAATACAACATCATAATCAACAGATTTCGCACCGGCTTCGATTGCTTTAAATGTAGTTTCAACGTTTGTACCAGCAGCAACTTTAACGTTTTTGTTTACCGGCACTTCACCTAATCCATTATCTTCTAATGAACAAGTTCTTGTTTCAACTTCTTCAGATAAACGGTAGTTAATCCATTCGTAAGCTAACTCTACATCTTTACAATTTTTTGTAATATTGATTGTATTGAAGCTTGCATAAGTTCCTTCTGGGAAGAAGAATTCTAAGCCTTCTCTTGATTTATTAACTGTGTTATAAGCGTAGTCACCGATAACAGCTACATCAATTTCACCGCTTGACATCATATTAGCAACGTCAGCTGATTTGCTGTAAGTTTTAACAACGTTAGGTTTTAATTCAGCTAATGCTTCAAAAGCTGCTTTACCGTTGTCATCAGCAACATTAACACCTTTTACATCACTTGCGATGTTGACAAATGCAGGACCGAAAGTGTTTGAGAAAGTTGGGATAGCGATTTTGTTTTTCAATTCAGCTTTCCATAAATCTTCCCAAGTTTTAATTTCAAAACCTACAGCTTCTTTATCATAGATAATACCTAAAGCATTACCTGTATAAGCAGGACCGAAGCCTGTATTTAAAGCTTTAGCTGAATCGATTTGGTTTTCAATGTTAGGGATTTTAGAGTAGTCAATTTCTTGGAATAAGCCTTCTCTAGCACCTTGAGTAGCAGTTACTTGTGATAATTCGATAACATCTACTTCTGAGTTATCTTTGTTCTGTTGTAATTTTTGTAAACGAGTTGATACAACATCTAATTCTTTAGTGATTTTGCAGTTGAACTTTTCTTCAAATGGTTCAAATACATCTCTTGCAGTAGTGTCTTCTGCAAGGTTGAAGCTTGATACGACTAATTTTCTTTCTTCATTGCTTTCACCACTTGAACAAGCTACTAAAGACATAGCCATGCAAGAAGCTAAGATACCCTTCACAATTTTTTTCATCTTTGTTCTCCTTTTCCTTTTTTTCTTAGACTAAGACAATCTTGTTTGCAAGCAAGACCACTTTCATTTGTGCGCCTGTTTCAAACAGCTCTTCATTACCTCCGTTAACGACAATTTTTCCTAATGAGGTTTCTAATTCATACTGATAGCTCTTACCTAAGAAAGTACGAACTAGAACAGTTCCGGTAATTGCGTTACTAGAGTTATCTGATAAAGGAACAATCATGATGTTATCCGGGCGAATTGTTCCCTTGCATACATCTTTACATTGTCCATTGTCAACTGTAAATGTGCTACCATCCTTGGCAATATAAGTATTACCATCTTGGTGCGTTAAATCAATAAAATTCTCAAAACCGATGAAACGTGCCACAAATTCTGTTTTCGGTGTGTTATAAATGTTTTCAGGTGAATCATATTGTTCAATGACTCCGCCATTCATAACTGCCACTTTATCGGAAATTGAGAAACATTCCTCTTGGTCATGGGTAACAAACAAAGTTGTAATCCCTAATTTAGATTGCAGACGTTTAATTTCAACACGCATATTGATACGTAATTTAGCATCTAAGTTACTTAACGGTTCATCTAATAACAGTAATTTAGGCTCTACCACTAACGCTCTGGCTAATGCGACACGCTGTCTTTGTCCACCTGACAAATTAGCAGGGAAACGTTTTTCAAACCCTTTTAAATCACAAACTTCAATAATATCCATAACTTTCTTTTCAATTTCAGCTTTGCTTAATTTTTTAATTTTCAAGCCAAAAGCAACATTATCAAAGACAGTTAAATGCGGAAATAAAGCATAACTTTGGAAAACCAAACCGAAATTTCTTTTATGTACAGGAACCTTTGTCAAGTTTTCACCATCTAAAATGAAATCGCCTGATACAGGTTCGATGAACCCTGCAACAACGCGTAAAGTTGTTGTTTTACCGCAGCCTGAAGGCCCTAGTAAAGAAACTAATTCACCTTTTTCAACATTTAAGTTCAAACCTTCTAAGACATTGTGTTTTTTATCATAACTGACACAGATATCAGCTAAATTCAAAAATGCCATTTTTTCTACCTCCTATTTAGATAACGCTGCAATCCCCAGCGTCTTTTCAACCACAAACATGATTCCAATCGTTGCAAGCATCAGCACTACTGAGAAAGCCGGCACGGTTGGATCGAATCCTGATTCCAAATACCCCATAAGAGTTGTAGGCATCGTGTTGACACCAGGTCCAGTCATAAACATAGAAACAGGTACATTATTGAATGAATTGATAAATGCCAATAAGAAAGCGGCACTGATCCCTGACGTGATATTAGGTAAAACAACCGTAAAGAACGCTTTAACTTTTCCCATACCTAAAGTCCAAGCAGCTTCTTCAATCGAGAAATCAAATTCGTCCAAACTTGACCCGACAATACGAATAACATAAGGTAAAACAATTAAGAAATGCCCACAGAATAAACCGATTTGCGTCGGAATATGTAACTTAACGATAATCACTTGGAAAAGCGCAAAACCTAAAACCGTTCCGGGTACTATCGTCGGGGAAAGGAAGAAGCTTTTAATCAACGCTTTACCTTTTACACTAAATCTAGCTAAAGCATAAGCGCCCGGAATACCGACAACAAGTGCCAGTAGGGTCGCAAAGAAAGCTAATTTTAAACTGAAAAGACATGAACCGACAAATGACTGTGAGCTTAACGCTTTACTAAACCATTTGAAAGTAAATCCTTGAATCGGGAATTGAACAATATCCGCTTCACCAAAAGCAGTCACCACAATAATCAATAAAGGTGCCATCAGAAAAGCAAACACTAAAAACGTATAAAAGCCTAGTAATCTATTTTTACGCATTGTTATTCACCTCTCTTGTCTAATCTTTTGGCAACATAATCTAAGCCCTTCATCGCAATAATGGTTGTGATAATCATAATAATTGCCACAACACTTGCACCTGTCCAATCACCTAGATGCATCGCTTTTTCATAAATAAAGGTTGCCATAACTGTATTTTTGTTACCTCCTAAAAGCTGAGGTGTTGTATATGCACTTAATGTACCTGTAAATACCAGTGTACTGCCGACAATAATGCCGGGCAAACTCAATGGTAAAATGACCTTAAAGAAAGCTTTCATACGGCTAGCCCCTAAACTCTCCGCTGCTTCCATCATATCATTAGGAATATTTTCCATCGCACCGACTAAGGTCGTCATCATCAATGGTAAAAACAAATAAACCGAACCAATCACAATCGCAAACTCTGTGTACATCATCTGAACAGGCTCACTCACAATACCTGAACCTACCAAAATTTGATTGATAATCCCATTACGTCCTAAAATAGTAATCCAAGCAAAACTACGAATAACGGAATTAGTCAACAACGGAAAGATTGACACAGTCATAAAGAAACTACGTAATTTAGCCTTACATCTTGAGATGTAATAAGCGGCCGGTACGCCTAAAATGGCACAGATAATCGTTGTGATAAAAGAAACACGTAATGTTCTCACAAAGATACGTACATTCAGCGGATCTTCAAAAAAGGTAAAATAACTGCTTAATGATAGAGCACCGTCAGGAAAAACGGTAGGCATCACCATTGAAATCAGCGGCATTACCAAAAAGAGAACCAGAATAACTATGCCGGGTAAAAGCAATGTGTACTTCGTCCAACTCTTCACTCTTTTTTCCCCCTCTTAAACTAAAAAAAACGTCAATAGACGCCAAGCATCTATCATAATCCGGCATTTTACGGTCGCCGGGTAGAGACTTTCGCACCATATTAGCGAAATATATGATATTCCGCCTAAATTATAGCAAACCTCCCTTTAATTGTCTATCCTCTTTTCACATTTTTTATGCATATTTCTTACATTTTTTTAATATTCCGACTTATTTTTCCACGACCTATTTAAAATATAAAATATGTCCAAAATTTCACAAAATTTTATAGCAAATTCTTTTGCGAATTTATGAGTAAACGATTTAACTGCCCTTTTCTGTCTAAAAAGCACTTCCTTTTGATTATAAGTATCTTAAGTTGGACTTTTTTTAGAAATATGATACAATATATAGGATTTAAGAAAGGAAGATATTATGAGTAAAATAATTAAACTTGCAACTTACAAAAATTTAGAAGCTAAAGTTGGGGCTAGAGCAGTTGTTTCCGATGAAGAAGTAACAGCTCAAATCGATGCGATGATGGCACAACAAACACGTTTAGAAGCAAAAGAAGGACCGGTAGAAAACGGCGATACAACAACAATTGATTTTGAAGGATTTAAAGACGGTGTAGCTTTCGAAGGCGGAAAAGCCGAAGGCTATCAATTAGAAATCGGTTCTCATCAATTTATTCCGGGATTTGAAGAACAAATGATTGGAATGACTAAAGGCGAAACAAAAGATTTAAACTTAACTTTCCCTGAAAATTATCCTGCTGAAGAATTAGCGGGAGCTGCGGTTGTATTCAAAGTAACCGTTCATGAAATCGCTAAAAAAGTAAAAGCTGAATTAAATGATGAATTCATTGCCTCTTTAAATATTCCCGAAGTTACAACAGTTGAAGACTTTAGAGGTTACACAAGAGCTTATTTAGAAGATCAGGCTGAAAGAAAATTTACAACAGAAAAAGAAAATGCGGTTTTAGATCTACTTATTGCTAATTGTGAAGTTGAATTAGATGATGAAGATATTCAAAAAGCTTTAGAAAGTCATATCAGTCACATTGAGATGGACGTGCAATCACAAGGCTTCACATTAGACCAATATTTACAAATGATGGGTATGAGTCGTGAAGCATTCGAGGATCAATTAAAAGAACCTGCGAAGCAACAAGCTAAATTTGAAGCGATTATCGATGAGATTATCCGTGTTGAAAACATCGAAACAACTGATGAAGAAGTAGATGCCCAAGCTGAAGCAATCGCTAACCATAACGGCATTCAAAAAGAAGACGTTTTAACAAGAATTCCGGCAGACAGCTTTAAACGTGATATCAATCGTGTCAAAGCAAGTCAGGTTATCTTAACAACTGCCAAATTTATTGTAGAATAACAAACCGCCAGACTGAGTATTTTAAAATATTCAGTCTTTTTGATGCCAAGATAAAACGCTTAACAAATTTAAAACCGATAGTATTGAGTTTTTAAGTTTTTCGTGCTATTCTTATTAAAAGAAGGGGTTGATTTTCATGGCTATTCAAGAATCCGGAGAAATGTATTTAGAGAATATATTGATTTTAAAAAACAAACTCGGAAAAGTTCGTTCCATTGATATTGCGAATTACGCATCTTTAAGCAAGCCAAGTGTCAGTCGAGCTATGGGGATTCTCAAACGTGATGGCTTCATTGAAATAGATGGTGATGGTATCATCAACTTAACCAAAGAAGGTGCGGCAATTGCCCATCGCATCTATGAGCGCCATGTGTTTTTAACTGAATTGCTCATTAAAATCGGTGTCGATCCGAAAACAGCAGCTCAAGACGCTTGTAAAATCGAACACGATTTAAGCGAAGAAACATTTCAAAAGCTCAAAGCCTTTGCCCTTAATCAAAAATAATGCTTTACTAGACAATTACCAAGTGATAACTCATCATAATTTTGATAAGTTATCATTTTTTATATTTCACAAAATGAATTGCTTTACCTTTGATGTTACAAAATGATTGCATCAAAAAAGACTATTGATCTTCGTCAAATCAATAGTCTATTTAGATTGTTTTCCTGCCATTTTATTTAAGGCATCTTGAGCGGCTTTTTGCTCTGCTCGTTTCTTACTAGAGCCTCTACCAACACCTAAACGCATATCGTCCATCATTGCCGCCACTTCAAAAACCGGCGCATTGCTAGGTCCTTGGCTGGAAAGCAATGTATAAGTAACCGTTTTTCTTACATCAGCTTGCATAAGCTCCTGTAAAGTGGTCTTATAGTCATGAATTTCTTCGGTATCAATATCATCGATATGTTTAAAAATGGTTTTCTCTAACATTTTTAAAACCGCTTCTTTTCCACAGTCTAAATAAATAGCGCCCATAAATGCTTCAAAGACATTCGCCAAAACCGAATCTCTTTCTCGCCCGCCGTTTTTTAATTCACCGACACCAAAAGAGATGTATTTACCTAAAGACAAATCTCTGGCAAATCTTGCCAATGATTCTTCACGGACTAATTTAGCTCGAAGCGTTGTTAAAGTACCTTCAGGCACATTCGGAAAACGTTTAAAGATAAATTCGGATACAAACAACTGTAAAACCGCATCACCCATAAACTCCAAACGCTCATAATCCGCCACCTTTTTATTAGCTTCATTCACAAAAGACGGATGTGTAAAAGCCTCTGTATATAATTCAAAATTTTGATAAGGAATCCCTTGTTCATTTAAAAAATCAGTTAATTTCATTTTTGTTTAAACCTGCTTTCATTTTCTCAATACTTTCATCTTTAACCATATTTCTGGCGAGTTTTATGGCATTAAGGAAAGCGACTTCGTCACTGGCACCATGAGCTTTTACGACCGGCTTACTAAAGCCTGCCATAAAGGCACCACCAACTGATTTATAGTCAAACTTATCCTTTAACGCTCTTAATGCCGGCTTGGCTAATAAAGCAGCCATTTTTGAACGTGTATCACTCATCAAAGATTCCTTCAACATATCCATCATGACTTTTCCTGCGCCTTCAACTGTTTTCAAAGCGATATTGCCGGTAAAACCATCAGTTACGATTAAATCGACATCACCATTTAAAATTTCACGACCCTCAATATTGCCGACGAAATTGATATTTGGATTATCTTTCAATAAACGGTAAGCTTCAATATGAACATCATTACCCTTCTTCTCTTCTGT